>CAZYTQ010000063.1:17144-17641 GCA_964650135.1 uncultured Anaerolineaceae bacterium
AGGGTCACCGCCTCCGCGTCGAGGCGACGGACGATGACGACGTCGAGGGCCACGGCGCCAAGGCTCGCTGAGCATCGGCCGGGCCCACCGCCCGGCCGACCACACGATCGACGCCACGTCCGGCACGGGTCGGCGTGGCGTCGTCGCGTCACGGCCCTCACCGGTCGGGATCCTGCTGGACCGGTGCGGCCTGGCGGGCCGACCCCGGGGACCTGGATGCCTCGAGGACCCGCAGGACCCGACAGTCGTCGGATCGCGGGCCCCCGAGGAGCGCGTCGAGGAGGTGGTGGCTACCGGCTCGGAGTCTCCTTCGCCCGGGACTCGCGGGCACGCTGGCTGTCCCGCACCTGGCGCTCGATCTCCCGGGAGCGCGCATCCGCGATCTGTCCGGCGACGGTCGGATGGATCAGGAAGTTGTGACCTTCGACGTCATCGTCGGTCTGCGCCGAGTCGAGGCGAGCGACGCACCGGAGGCGATCGAGCGCCTCGACTCGGCG
>CAZYTQ010000064.1:0-16795 GCA_964650135.1 uncultured Anaerolineaceae bacterium
ATGGTGGAGGCGGTCAGCGTCCTGAGCACCGGCACGGACCCGATGAGCACGCCCGCGGCCATGCCCACGAGCGTGGCGACGGCGAACCCGATCACCCACGCCTGGGCGGTGGCCGCGATGGCGGCCCACAGCCGCCCGTCGGCGGCCCAGCGACCGAGTGCCCCGAGGGCCTCGCTCAGGGGATGCAGATACCCGCCCGGGACGATGCCCAGGCGGGGGACCAGCTCGAAGGCCACGACCAGCCCCGCGAGGCCGGCCAGCAGCCACCACGGGGCCCGGACCGATGCTGCGGCGCCCTTCGGCGTCGCGGCCCGGGCGCCCGCGGCGATCGAGGTCACGGCAGGACGATCTGGGTGAGGTCGGGCTTGGCGCTGATGATGCCGTCCGCGAGCGCGTACTCGGCGAGCTTGTCCAGCACGTCGACTGTCACCTCGTCCTGCCAGCCGGTGATGACGATCCGCTGTGCGAGCTCGGGGCTGAGCGTGGTGAAGGTCGGCAGGATCGCGCGGACCTCGTCCTCGTGTGCCCGGGCATACGCGAACGACTCGCGCACCGCGGCCCGGAAGTCGGCGACGAGCTCGGGGTTGGCGGCCGCGAAGTCACCGGTGGTCACGTATGCCGACACCGTCACCCCGGGCGCCAGGTCCCAAAAGCCCCAGCCGATCTCCTTCGCCCCCTGGCTCTTGGCGATGGTCAGGAACGGCTCCACCAGCCAGGCACCCTGCGTCTGACCCGCGACCAGCGCGGCGGGCGCATCGGGGAACGGCAGCTCCAGGAGCTGGACCTTGGTGAAGTCGCCACCATCGGCCCGGATCGCCTCGCGCGCGGCGGCCGCAGCGATGTTGGTGAGCAGGTTCGAGGACACGATCCTGCCCTCGAGGTCGCTGGGCCGCTGGACGGGACCGTCCGCGAGCGCCACGAGCGCCCCGTAGTCCTCGCCGTCACCGTGACCGCCCGTGGACGCGGACGCCGGCACGATCGCCTTGATGTCCAGCCCGTTCGACGTGGCCGCGATGAGCGAGGTCAGGTCCTGGGTGGTGATGTCGACCTGGCCGGCGAGGAGTGCCGGGATGGTCGTGCTGTCAGGGTTGCTGGTGTCCCACACCAGCTCGATGCCGTGATCCGTGAAGAAGCCCTGCTGCTCGCCGAGATAGATGGCGGAGAGGTGGGACAGGGGCGACGACGAGATGCGCAGGGGACGCAGCGCGCCACTCGACGGGTCGGCCGCCGGCGACTGCACAGCGCCGATGGCCGGGAGCCCGGCAGCGATGACGGCTGCCGCCACGAGCACGGCGCTCGAGCGGGCGCGAAGGGGTAGTGACACGAGGGACCTCCGGGGTGTGTGAGGACGACGAGAGGGGCCGACCCTGGGATGCAGGCGTCGAGGCGTCAGCGGGGACAGTCGCTACACATGTCAGAACCTCAGTCGGGGCTCGTCGCGGGCCTCGGGTGGCAGCTCGCGCGCGCCACCCAGCGGCGCGGCGCCCAGCGTCGACACGGCCGCCTCCTCGATGGCCACGACCAGCCGCGCGGCATGAGCGGCATCGTCCCCTGCCACCAGCAGCCCGTGGTTGGCGAGCAGCACGGCCTGTGTGAGCGGGTGCTCCGCGAAGGTCCGCACGATCCCCTGCACGGCTTGGTCGCTCCCTCGCGGTCCCCACGGCGCGACCGGGATGTCGACCGCCTGGCCATGGACCAGCAGCGCCTCGTATCGGGCCGGCAATGGCGTGGCCGCGAGGGCGTAGCTCGTGGCCGCGGGGGAGTGCGTGTGGATGACCGCACCGACGTCGGGCCGGAGACGGTAGATCTCGGTGTGCATCCGGATGACGAGGCCGGTCAGTGGGTTCGGGGTGCCCTCGATCAGCTCGCCATCGAGCGAGTAGACGACGTGCTCGTCGCTGACCACTCGGGGCCGCAAGCTGGTGTCGCCGGTGGACGGCGGCACCAGCAGCTCGCCCTTCGTGTACAGGATGCGATCCGAGGTCCCGATCCGGACACTGATGTTGCCGTGGCCACTGTGGGACATCACGCGGGAGCCGAACAACGTCCGGATCGCGCCGACCAGGCCGCGACGGGCTCCCTCGGCCTGCGCTGGCCCATACGTCGCCGCGTCCGGGGGTGCGATGGTGGAGGACATCCGAAGGTCTCCGTTATTTCTATCAGTTCGATCGGCTTTATGGACATACTAGGGCACACGGCTCCCACCGTCCAGCAGGCGGACCGGTGGCCGGTTGGATGCGGCTGGGTGACGCCGGCTGAGCACGGCGATACGCGGCCGCGTACCGGAAGCAGCCGGATCGCCTGGGACGGCGGTCGGCAGGCAAGGCGGGACCCGAACCGTCGGCTCCGACCGCGGTGGGAGCGCCCCGGCACGCTCGTCGCGACGCCCCGGCACGCTCGTCGCGATGCCCCGGCACGCTCGTCGCGATGCCCCGGCTCCCGATCCCCGGCTCTGATCGCTGCCGATCGACCCCACTGGTCGATCACCTGCAGGGCCATCGGGGCCACCTCCATGACAGTCGCCCCACTGGTGGGGCGATCGGCGATGGGGCCGAGCGTGAGCACGGGCGGCAGGTCCCGGGGCATGCGGCTCGTGGTTCACCAGTCCGGCCGATCGTCAGGATATCTGCGGCGATGGGGTGTCGGCGGCGATGGGGTGCTGGCACGGCCGAGGGAGGGGGCCGGCGGGGCGCGGAGGCCGGCTGGGGCCGCGGGGACTCGCACGGCCACGGGCGGGAGAGGCGGGACGCGCCACCACAGACGTCTGGACGCACACCGCGTGCCGCGGTGGCGTTCGTGGTGCTGGGATGTGTCCTGACGCTCCTCGCCATCCAGCTCGTCAGCCCATCACGACGATGGCGATGGCGTCGGCGTCCACCGGCGCCCGCCGAGGATCAGGGGTCACCGACGGCAGGCGCCAGCGCCGACACCGGGGATCGCGGTGAACGGCCGTGAGCAGCGTTGGGCGCCGTCGACGCTCGTGGCGAGCCCGTCATTGACACTTGTGGTATAGGCTGGATGCCTGCCTCCGCGCGTCACGATCGGGTGCCGCTCCTGGGTGGAACGACCCGGGAGGGCGCCGATGCCCGTACGAACACCGACCAAGGGCTACGCGGGCTGGATGCGCGAGAAGGATCGCCCCCCGATGCGGCTCGACGATCTGGTGGAGCGGCTCGGCGAGCGTGTCGATCCCATCCGCGAGGCGCTCGGCGGCGACACCGATCTCGCGGTCGTGCTGGCTCACGCCCTTCCGGACGGCGCGGACTTCGTGCTCGTGGCGACCAAGGGTGGCATGCATGTCCGCTACCTGTGTCCCGATGCATCCGACGCGCCCGATGCGGTCGATGCGCAGCGTCCCGTCCTTGGGCCCGACGTGGTGCCATGGTCCAGCGTGCGCGTGTCGCCCGTGCGGACCGAGGGCTGGCAGGATCACTCCTCGGAGCGAGCCGCGGGTGCCACCCACAGCTGCGAGGTCCGCATCGGGGAGGTCGCCTTCGTCGTCTCCGCGGTCGGCACGACCGGCCGATGGGCCGTCGACGGCTTCCATGACGAGGTCGTCCGTCGCGGGACGCCCTGGCACTACCCCTCCTGACACCCGCGCCTGACACCACGGTCCCGTCGCGGGACGCCCTGGCACCACCCCTCCTGACACCGGGGCGCCGGATCGCGTATCTCGCGCGCTCCACCCGCGCGGGGCCCATCCGCCCGGTCGGCGGTACTCTGTGGCTCCGGTCGTCACCAGGTCGCCGTCGGCAGCCTTGGCCTCTGGAAGGCCCTGGAGACCGCCGTTGATGCGGACGCCGTATGACCCCGTGTCCCTGCTGCTGGAGCTGGAGCCCGTCGCTGGACGGCTCTACGACCGGCACGCACAGGTGGCCCAGGAGTGGTTCCCCCACGAGTACATCCCGTACCGCCTGGGGCGCGACTTCGACAAGGAGCCGTGGACACCGGACCAACCACGCCTGACCGGTGTCGCCCAGACGGCGTTCGAGGTCGGCCTCCTGACGGAGGACAACCTGCCCAGCTATCACCGCCTGATCCACAGCATGTTCGGCGCGGGCGACGGGGCGTGGGTCTCGTGGATCGGTCGCTGGACCGCAGAGGAAGGGCGCCACGCGATCGTGCTGCGGGACTACCTGACGGTCACCCGCAACCTGGACCCCATGCTGCTCGAGCGATCCCGGATGGCCCAGGTGGAGCGCGGCTACGACCGCGAGGCCGTCGACCCGCTCCGTGGGCTCGCCTATGTCGCGTTCCAGGAGCTGGCGACCCGGATCGCCCATCGCAACACCGGCCGCTACTCGAAGGACCCGGTGGCCGACCGGATCATGAAGCGGATCGCCGCCGATGAGAACCTCCACGCCCTGTTCTATCGGGACATCCTTGGCGCGGCGATCGAGATCCGTCCCTCGGAGGCCGTGTCCGCCATCACGGCCGAGGTCATCGCCTTCGACATGCCCGGTGCCGGTATCCCGGGCTATCTCCGGAAGGCCGTGTCGCTCGCTCACGCCGGCATCTTCGACCTGCGACTCCATCACGACGAGGTCCTGATGCCCATCCTCCGACACTGGCGCATCTTCGAGCTGGAGGGCCTCGATGCGACCGCGGAGGCCGACCGCGTTCGCCTGGCGGCCTACCTCAAGGACCTCGACGCGTCAGCCGAGCGATTCGTCCAGCGACGATCGGAGTCCAAGCGCCCTCGATAGCCCAGGGACGTGCCGGCCGGCGCCGTCGCCTCACGAGGACACCCGACCGGGTGTGACATCCAGTGGCCCGACGCGTCCCTGCACCGATGCGATCGATCCTCGGGCGGATCGCCCTGGTCCTGGCCCTCCTGTCACTGCCGCTGACGCACCTCGTGCTCACACCTGCCTCGGTGTCGGGCGACTGTGGCATGCAGGCACCGTCACAGGCCATCGAGGACTATCGCGGCCAGGCGTTCATCGGGCGTGTCCGGAGCGTCGAGCCGCAGCCTGACCGGGGTTCGCGATGGATCATCACCTTCGACATCGATGAGACCCTCGCAGGCGCTGCCACGGACACGCTCGTGGTGCAGGACGGTGGGGGCGACTGCGGGACGCTGGATCCGATGCGCCTCAGCGCGGGTACGCGTGTCCTCCTGAGCACCGGGGTCGCCCGGTCCGACGATGACCCACCGCAGCTCTTCGACACGCTGCTCTGGCGACGTGTCGGCGGCGGCTGGCGGTTCGCGAGCGATGCTCTGCGCGCGGGTCGGATCGCGTATGCCTACCCACCCCGGGCGCGGGCGGCGACCACGCGAGGCTCCATCGTCGCGATGGTGGCGGGTGGCTCGGTGCCGTTCCCCGCCGTGACGTGTGTGCCGGGGCCCGATGCGCCGCCCGGGCCCGATGAGGAGCCGGGGCCTACCGGCCAGCCGTCGCCGACGCCCTCCCCGTCGATCGCCCCCATCGCGACCTCCCGGCCGGCGCAGGAGCGGACCAGCCTGGGTGGCAGATGGCGGCCGATGGCTCGCTCGCCGTTCGCATCGTGGTCGGGCACGGGAGCCTGGACCGGCGACCGGGTCGTCATCGTCGGCCTCCAACAGCGACGCGCGATCTCGTACGATCCCCGTCGGGACCGCTGGTCGGAGCTGCCGAGGCCGCCTGTCCGGTTCGGCTACCGCGCGAGAGCCTTCTGGACCGGCAGGGAGGTCGTGGTCATCGGGCCATCGCGCAATGGCCGCGCGGTCATCGGTGCCGCATTCGACCCGCTGCGCTCACGCTGGCGGCGGCTCCCGGATGCCCCGCTCCAGCGCGACTACGTGAGCGCCGTGGCGGTCGATGACGCGATCGTCGTGACCACGACGGATGGGCAGCGGGTCCTGGGCGGTATCGCGGCGTACCGCGTCGATGCCGACTGCTGGGAGACGCTCGACCTGCCGCCCATCGACGACCTCGAATGGTCGCTCATCGGTGCCGGACGATGGTTGGTGGCGGTCGCCATCCCATGGCGGACGACCACCATCGCGGCCGACTCGGCGGCACCGGTCATGTCCGTCATGGAGATGGGAGAAGCCCGCTGGGATCCTGCGCTGATGACACCGCTCGGGTCCGGCACCAACGGGCCCCTCGTCGCAGGAGACCAGCTGCTGTTCCTGGGTGAGGGCCGCAACGACCCGGACGAGGCACCGGTCGATGCCGTCTACGACCTGGTGGAACGCACCTGGCGAGCCATCGATACCGACTGCCCCGGCATGGCGTCCTGGTCCGTCTGGACCGGGCGCGTCGCCCTCGGCGCGGCGTTCGCGCTCGACCCGGGGTCCGGCGCCTGCTATCGCATCCCACCGAGCCACGACCGGAACCGGCGGGATCCGGTCGTGGTGTGGACCGGGCGCGAGCTCGTCAGATGGTCGGGTGGGGGTGGCGAGGAGATCCCGCCGTCACCCGACGGCATCGTCTTCCGACCACCCCGGTGGGCGACCCACTGAGATCCGCCCGCGCGGGATCGCGGGGCTCCCCCGCCGGGTCGGTCGGTTCGCCCGCGGGAGGATCGTGCGGTTCCGTCATCGGACGGGCCGCCAGCGGCCGCGCAGCTCCTCGCGTGCGCCCAGCGCCCCGCCCAGGGTCGATGCCGCAGCGGTCAGGCCGAGTGCCAGCAGGGTCTGCCACGCGCTCGAGCGCAGGATATCGACCAGCTCCGCCGGATCGACGTCCGGTCCACTGATCGCGACCTCGCCGAAGAGCTGGCCCATGGCGCCCACGATGGCCCCGACGCCGAGCGCCGCGAGCAGGATGACGATGGCCAGCCACAACGTCCATACGAGGAACCCGTTGAGCAGCGCCCGACCCGGGTCGGCGAGACCCGCGGACCACGACGAGACGAAGCCACCGATGAAGAAGGACACGATGGCGATAGCGCTCGTGGCGATGACGGCCACGATGCCGAGGTCCTCCCCCTCGGCACCGGGCGCGGCCTGGAGACCGGTCGCGATGGCCGCAAGGCTGAGCAGGAAGAACACACCGAGGGCCATCAGCATGCCCGCCCAGATGGGGCCCCACTTGAGTTGCTGGAGGTCCGCCGGGGTTGCCGCGACGACGGGCGGCACGACCGGTGGTGGGGCCGCGACGGCAGGCGCGACCGGGGCCGGAAACGCTGGATCGGCTGTGTAGCTCATCGGGTGTGCCTCCACCTGGGGCCCCGGCTGACCGCTCACGCGATCACCCGGAGCAGGACGATGACCAGGATCAGGACCACGAGCAATCCGATGATCCCCATCTGTGTGACTCCTTTCGTGGTGACCGGGCGCCGTCGGGCGCCATCGATGCGGTCGCTGATGGGCCGGTGCTCAGTCGCCGCGGAGCGCGGGCAGGATCTCCTGTCGCGCCATCTCGAGGAAGGGCTCCTGGTCCGGCCCGATCTGGTGGATGTAGAGATGGGTGACGCCCGCATCAAGGGCATTGCGGGCCTGGTCGAGGATCGGCTCGATGTCGGGGCCGCACGGGAAGGCCTGCTCGATGTCCTCGACCGAGACCATCTCCGCGAGCTGCTCGAAATGCGAGGGATCGGGCAGCTCCTGGCTCACCTGGCCACGCAGGCCGGCGTTGGGCCAGACCTCGTGGGCCAGCTCCGCGGCCCGCTGCTTCGAGGGTCCCCAGCAGACCCCCACCTGGGCGTACACGGGTCCCGAGCCACCGGCCTGTCGAAAGGCATCGATGGTGTCCTTGTCCACCGATGACATCCAGAGCCCGTCACCGATGCGCCCGGCGAGCTCCGCGGAGCGCCGCCCGCCAGCAGCGATGACGATCGGTGGCAGCTCATCGGGGACGTCATAGATGCGCGCGTTCTCGACCGTGAAGTGGCGACCGTGGTGGCTGGTCACGTCGCCCGTCCAGAGCGCGCGGATGATGCCCACGGATTCCTCGAGCCGCTCGGAGCGCACCTCGTACTCGGGCCAGTGCTCGCCGGTGATGTGCTCGTTGAGTGCCTCGCCGGTGCCCAGGCCGAGCACGAACCGACCGGGCATCAGACATCCGGAGGTGGCCGCCGCATGGGCGATGATGACCGGGTGGATGCGCGCGATGGGACACGTGACACCCGTCCCCAGACCCAGGCGCGTCGTGGTCGCCGCCACGCCCCCGATGACGGACCACACGAATGGGCTGTGGCCTTGCCGCGGCACCCACGGGTGGAAGTGATCGGAGATGCTCACGAAGTCGAACCCGGCCTCCTCCGCCCGACGGGCGTTGGCGACCAGGGTCGCAGGGTCGTGCTCCTCGCTCGACAGGGTGTAGCCCAGATGGGGCGTGCTCACGACTTCGACTTCGACGTCGACTTCGTCTCGCCGTGCTCGGCACGCTGCTTGTTGACGGTGCGCGCGGCGCGCTCCTCGGCCTCGTCCTTCGCGACGCCCCGGTCCTCGTAGGACGCCTTGATATGCTCGTACTGGCGCTCGCGCTTGGTGCTGGAACCTTCGGGCATCGTCGTGACCTCCTCTCGTCCAGCGTCCCTGTCCGGGATGTTGGTAGCGGGTCGGTCACAGCGACACACGGATCGGCGGCGCGGAGCGTCGCGATCGCATCGCAGTACCGGCCGTCCATCGGTCCGGCCCGTTCCATGCGGTCGCAACGGGCAGCCCCTCGCGTCGGAGCTGGCACCGGTGGGTGATGGTCACCAGCCATCCGTCGCCGGTGATGCGCGCGTCTCCGACGGCAGGCGGCGCGCGATGGCGTCGTTCACCGACGATCTACGGGCCACCCGGGATCGCCTCGGCTGACCGCCCCGAGCAGTGTCAGCGGCTGGTGCCAGGATCCACGTCGGCGGTGTGCAGGGCGCGCGTGCTCGGCTGGCTCGCGTCCACGTGGGTGCCAGGTGACACATCGTCCCCATGGATCTCGCCCGTCCAGCTGCCCGTCGCGCGCCCTCGCTCCTCGATGAAGTCCTTGAAGCGGTCGAGATCGCCGCCCACGCGCCGATCGAGCAGGCCCAGCCGATCGCCGACGTTCTCGACGATCCCCTCCGGATCGGCGTCGACCACCAGGCGCACCTCGGTCCGACCCGCGTCCACTGCCTGGAAGGTCACAGCGCCGCCGTTCTCGGCGCCATCGATGCTCATCCAGGCGATGCGCACGTTGGGCGACTGGTCGGTGATGCGCGCGGTCCACGCCTTCGTGCGGCCGGCGACCTCGGCCTCCCACTCGAGCGTCCGGTCGTCCACCTGACGCACCGCCTGGACGCCCTCCATGAAGCTGGGGAAGGACTCGAACTGCGTCCACTGGCCATAGACGGCATCGACGGGCGCGTCCACCACGATGGTCTTCTCGATCCTTGACATCAGGGCCTCCAGGGTGCTGCCGGGCCTATCCAGACGCCCGCGTGTGCTGTGGATGTTCCCGTCCAGCGGCTCTCAGGTCGGATGGCGCAGGGGGCGGCGGTCTTCCGATCGCGTGACAGGCAGCAGCGGACGCGACATGACGTTGCGATGTGCCGGCGGGTACGCCGGGCGCCTACGCAGCGGATCGCCGCCTAGCATGTGCGGCGACGCATCCGATCACGCGAGGCCTGCGATGTCCACCCGTTCCCTGTCCGGTGCCGGCCTCCTGGCCGCGACCCTCCTGGGTGTCTCGATGGGGGCCCTGGCCCAGGGTGCGTCCGCTGTGCCCAGCGGTCCCCTGCCCGTCTGGATCGCGCACGGCCCGTGCGAGGCGCCCGGGGCACTGGTCGTCCGGCTGACGGCCGCGACCACCATCGACGGGGCCGGCGGCGGCCCGGACATCGTGCAGGTGAGCGTCACGGAGCTGCCCGATGCCACCGACGTCCTGGTGGGCCAGGGGCTGGTGCTGCTGGCAGGCGGTTCCGACGCGGAGAGCGCCGTGGTCTGCGGGGAGCTCCTGGCCACGCGACAGGACGGCCGCACCACGGTCGTCGCGCTCGGCCCGCGTCATGGGTCGACGCATACCGGGGTGGCGCTGCTCGCTGCCGACCGGGCGGACACGCTGGTCCAGGTCGTCGTCGTGTCGCCGGCCGATGTGCCGGAGCCGTCCGTGGTGCCCTCCGGGAGCCCCACGCCGGCATCCCTGGCGCCGGATGGCTCAGGGCTGTCGCCGGTGCGCAGCGCGATCCCTGGGACCAGCGGTGCGCCGCCCTTCAGCCCACTGCCGGCTGGCTCCACCAGCCCCTGAGGAGGCGCTGGAGTCGCGGGAGGCCCAAGCGATGTCCGAGCCCGTCCGGCAGGCACTCATCGTGGTCGATGTCCAGCGTGGCTTCGTCACGCCCGGGACCGAGGGGACCTCGCCCCTGATCCTCGACCATCTCCGACGTTGGCCGGATCGCTATGACGTCGTGATCGCCACGCGGTTCGTCAACGAGCCCGGGTCGTTCTACGCGACCCAGCGGGACTGGCACGCGATGATGGATGCGCCGGACACGGACGTGCTGCCCGCCATCGAGGCCGTCGCGGACGTGATCGTGACCAAGCATGGCCTCGCGCCCCGGCGAGACGACGTGATGCCCATCCTGCGGCGCCATGCCATCGAGCGCGTGGAGATCTGTGGCTTCGACACCGACCAATGCGTCCTCGCCACGGCACTCCTGCTCTGGGACGCCGGCATCGTGCCGCGGGTGTTGGCAGGGTTGAGCGCCTCATCGGGCGGTCCGGAGATGCACGAGGCAGGGCTGGCCATCACCCGTCGGGCCATCGGCGACCGCAACGTGGTCGACACCCGCGGACGCGCCATCTGAGCGCGACGGGTCACCGCTCCGTGCGTGCCCGGACGACGGACACCGCGGCCGCCGCTCCCCGCCGATGCAGTGGTCGGAGCTCACGGCCGTGGACGCGGTGGTAGTCCACGAAGAACGCCTCGATCTCGTCCACGAGACCCCGGTCCAGGTCAGCCAGCTGGCTCACCGACCGCTGGGCGTCCGAGCACGCGGCCACGCCCAGGACGCGATCGTTGCGCACCCACGCGCCACCCTCGTCGCGCTGCTCGGCCTCGATGACACCGATCGGGCGGGTGAGCACCACCGCACCTGCGGGCACCGAGCCGTCGATGAGCACCAGCACGTCCAGCGGGTCGCCGTCCTCGGCCCGAGTCCCCGGCACGAACCCGAAGTCGTACGGGAAGACCATGCCCGCAGGCAGCACGCGCTTCACGACGAGGGTGGACCAGGCAGGATCCCAGGCCAGCTTGAGGCGTGACCCGCGGGGTGACTCGATGACGACCACGAGGTCGTCCCCTTGCCAGGTGGGCAGCGCCGCAAGCATGGACATCGGCGGTGGCCCTCCCTAGACCCAGTGTCGCCAGCGCGCGAAGGCGAGGATGCCCAGGGCGAGTGCGGCCATCGCGACGATCACTACCAGGAAGTTGCCGGGCTCGTCGAACAGCGGCTCCTTGAAGTTCATGCCCATCACCCCCGCGCTGACGACCGATGGCAGGAGCACCGCGGAGATGACCGTGAGCACGCGCATCACGTCGTTGGTGTGCTCGCCGGTACGCGTGGTGACCAGGTCGAACGTGCCCACCAGCTGCTCCCGGGCATGCTCCACCGCATCCAGCGCGCGCTCGAGGCGCGCCGGCAGCCCGGCCCATGGCCAGCCGATGGGCGAGCGCTCGGTGGCATCCTCCGCGGGCCGGGCGAGCGCGGCGAAGACCTCCTGATGCGGCGCGATGGTGCGCCGCAGCGTGGCGATCCGGCCCCGGACCCGCACCAGCTCGTCGAGCAACGGCTCGAGGTCCCGGGCGGTCAGAGCCTGCTCGTCGAGGTCATCGATGACGCACTCGATCTCCTCGACCTCGCCGAGGTAGCCATCGATGACGCCGTCCATCAGCAGCCCGGCGAAGGTGCCGGCATCCAGGCGCCCGAACCGGGGATCCGACGAGAACACCTGGACCGGCTCGTCCAGGTGTGGGATCCGGTCACGATGGATGCTCACCACCATGTTCGGCACCGCCACCAGCAGCAGCGGCACCGCATCGATGTCACCCCCTGGACGCACGATGGCACGCACCCCGATGACCAGCGCTCCCTCACGGAAGCGGACCATCGGCCGTCCGTCACGGGGCAGGTCCGTGAGCGCGTCGCCGATGCCCAGCTCCTCCGCCAGGAGCCCGATGCGCTCGGCATCCGCCGGGTCGGCGTCCAGGTCAAGCCACAGCAGCTCGTCGGTGCTCGAGGGTCGCTGGACGTCGCCCGCATCCTGCGGGATGGGATCGGTGACGCCAGCCCGGAACAGCGATGCGGAACGAACGTGATCCATGTGCTGCGCCAGGGGTCAGGCCCGTTCCCCTCCCGCCACGCGCCTGCCATGGGTGCCGGGGCCGGCGGCATCCGGATCGCCGGCCTCATCCCGATCGTCATCGTCATGCTCGGGCGCCTGGCCGATCGACTGGCCGGGGGTCTCGGGCTCGATGTCGGTGACGCCCCCATAGGCGGTCGGCAGGTCCTCGTCGTCCGAGCGGGGCGGCAGCGGATCGTAGCGACCCTGGTCGATGTCGGTCATGGTCGTGCTCCCGTGGTCGTGGGTGACGCTCAGCGCGAGGCGCCGCTGGGGCGCGAGTCGCGGCCGGCCTGTGCGTCGGAGCTGGCGGTGGCGATGACCACGGCGAAGTCCGCGAGCAGGTCCGCCAGCTGGTCGGAGCTCGTCTTCTGGCCCTTCTCGAACGCCTGGGCGGCGTCGCGCGCCTCGGTGTCCTTGAGGGCGCGTGCGATGCGCAGCATGCCGCCCGCGGAGTCCTGCTGCTTGCGCTTGGCATTGAGCAGCACCGCATGGGCCTCGTAGGCCTCGCTGGGTGCCTCGCCCGCCTTCTCCACCATGGATGCGAGCAGCTCGTTGATGCCCTCGGCGACGTCCTCGACCTCGCCCGTCGCGCCCTTTTCCTTGCCCAGGCGCTCGAGCTCCTTCAGGAACGCCTTGTCGTCCTTGGCGATGGCCGCGATGGCCGCCCTGGACTCGGCGTGGGGATGGCTCTTCGCGAGCGCTGTCTCGGCGTCGACGATGGCGCGCTGGACGGCGATCGCCTCATCGAACTCGTGGGTGATGAACTCGTCACCGATCTTGGACTCGGCCATGTCGCAGGACCTCCGGGGATATGGGGTGGGAAGGTCAGGGTAGGGGTGCGTGGGCCTCGCGCACGATGTGCGCGGTCCCATCCGCGTGGCAGATGCATCGCGATCGGGATCGCCGCGGCATCCGGACGAACGCGGCCACGGAGCGCTCGGGGAGTGTCGGGGTCAGCGACGCCGAGCCTCGGTCGCCCGGTCGTATTCGGCATGCAGTCGCGCGACCTCGTCGGCGTCCTGGCTCGTGGCGACGCTGGAGGCCTCGAGACGTCGGACGGCTGCTCGCCACTCCGCGAGCACGACGCTGGGTGAGCGGTGCGCGGGCACGTCGCGCGACTGCGCCTCGGCCAGCCGGCTCTGGTACTTGCTGAGCGCGAGGATCTCGATGACCATCTCCTCGACCCGATGGGCCAGCCCAGGGCGCTCCGGGTCGCGGGGCGGCAGGGATGCCTTCCGCGACTCGACCGACCGCACGGCCTCCAGCCGCTCAAGGAACTCTGCCGAGGCCCGCTGGAACTCCGTCTCATCGAGGTCGGACGCGTCCTGGTCATGGGTGCTCATCAGACCCTCCGCATCGTGGTGGGCCGGGTCTGGCCGGCGTCCACGACCGCAGGGTACGCCGATGCTGGCGCACGCCGCACACATCCGCCCCGACGCGGGATGCGTGCCCGCCGGCACGGATGCGAGTGGGCCGGACCGCCGCGGGCGAAGTCCGGCACCAGGGGCGGTCGTCAGGCGGCGTCGGGTCGCTGACCGATGGTCTGGCCCGGCTCCGGCTGCCCATCCTCGGGCTCCCCATCCGCGGGCTGGCGATCGTCCCCCTGTCCCGCAGCGGGCTGCTGCTTCGCGCGCTGCCTGTCCTGGTCTGGCGCAGCCGCCGCCTCAGCGCCATCAGCGTCGTCGGATGGCGGCGCCGGCCGCTCGACGTCGCGCAGGTGCGCCTCCAGATCGGTCACCACCGACGCGCCGCCACTCGCCTGCTCCAGCGTGGAGTGGCCGGCCACGCCGGCCCGCATCTCGTCCCGCGAGAAGGTGACCTCGCCTGCCCGATACACCGACCCCAGGAGCGAGTCGAGAAGCCCGGCGTCGGCGGCTCGCTGGACCGCCTGGTGGGTCACGAGGTCGCCGAGGTCCAGGATCACCGAGTCATCCCGGTCGAGGAACACCTTGGTCACCGGGCGCCCGATGGCGTCGTTCACCTCGTCCAGCCGCGACTTCGTCTGCTGGGCATCCAGCCGCTGGCCCGCGCTGTCGGTGACCTCCGAGAGCTTGGACGTGAAGCGTGACCAGAGGTCGGAGGCGGTCTCCGTGGCGCGGGCGACGGCCTCCTCGCCCGCACCGGGGCCGCGTGGCACCCCCGCGGCCGCATACAGCGGTTCGAGGTTGCCCTCGGCCTCCGCACGGCTGATGAGGTCGGGCGTGATGATCTGGCCGTTCGGGGCGACGATGGAGCCATCCGCGTCCGTCAGGTCGGCTCGCAGACGGGCACCGGCCAGCTGCGTCCGCTGGTCCTGGTCATCCGGCCCGGCATCCTCGTCCCCGGCCTCCGCAGCGTCACCTGCCACCGCCACCGGGTCGCGCTGACGCAGCCGATCGAGGACCGCCGTCGCGGCGATCACCGCATCGGGACCCACGACCCGGACATCCTCGATGGGCAGGTACAGGCTGCCGCCGGTGAGGTCACCCAGGGTGCCGCCGGACACCTCGTAGCCCGTGATGCCCGCGCTCTCCTCGTCGAAGTACAGGTCGGCCACGCTGCCCAGCTGGGTGCCGTCCTCGCTCACCACCCGGTTGCCGATGAGCGAGCCACCCCGGGTGAGCATCTGGCTGACGCCCGGATCGGTGGCCGCCGGCACGACCGACGCACGCGTCCTGATCATCACCGCCGATGGCCCGAACGTCGCGATGGCTCCCATGGGCACGACCTTGGAGGTCGTCAGCAGGCCGCCCGTCTCGATGAGCAGGCCGACCACCCGGTCCTCCGTCTCGTCCACCAGGACATCCTTCACCGATTCGACCCGGCTCCCGTCGTCCAGGGCATAGACATCCTGGCCGACCACCAGCTTCGCCTTGCGCATCGTGCTCCCCCATCGCCTGTCATCGCGTCGCGCCCGTGCCCAACCATGCGCGTGCGGCCGTGCGCCGCGCATGACCAGCGGGGTCGGCTCTCGTTACAACGCCGACACACGTCCATCGAATACCCGGCAGCCGACACGACACGGGCCAGCGGCGTCGTGGACGTCACTGCACCACGATGCAATGTTGCAGGAGCATGCACGTTCGTGCTAGACTCCCCGGCGATGCACGAGACCACCGGGCTCCGGGAACGCAAGAAGGCGGAGACACGCGCCGCCCTGAGCCAGGCCGCCCTGCGTCTCGCCCAGGACCGGGGTGCGGATGCCGTGACGGCAGAGGCGATCGCCCAGTCCGCGAACGTATCCGTGCGCACGTTCCACAACTACTTCGCGACCAAGGACGAGGCGTTCCTGGCGCCGTTCCGGACGTTGCTCCAGCACGCCGTGGAGGAGCTGGAGGCCCGACCCGCGGATGAGCCGATCCTCGACTCGCTGGAGCAGGTCTGGCTGAGCCTCGCCACCGGCCAGCTGGCCGTGCCGGAGAGCACCATCAGCCACGTCGCGGAGCTCTGGACGAGCCCGGCCATGGTCGCCTACCAGCACCGTCTCATCGACGAGGCGGTCCAGCTGCTGGTGAGCCCTGTCGCGCAGCGGACCGGCACCCACCCCGTACGCGACATCTATCCCGCGCTCGTGACGGTGGTCGCGGTCGCCACCATCTTCACGGCCATGGACCACTGCCCGGACGACCTCGAGGACCCGGCCCGCAAGGCGGCAGCGGTCCACGAGGGGTTCGAGATCCTGCGCAGCGGCTTCCGGACACCGGACGCACGAGCCGGGGACGCACGAGCCCGGGACGCACGACCTCCGGCCGCACGACCCGCGGACGCACGCGTGACCTGACGTCCGACCGTTCTCGCCATCCCCGCCCATCCAGCCGCCAGCGCACCCATCCACCCAAGGAGATCCCATCGTGGCCACCTTCCTCGATCGACTCGGTCGGTCGGCCTACACCGGACGACGTCTCGTCCTCGCCATCTGGGCCGTGCTGCTCGTCGTCGTGATCGCCGGCGCGGTCACGCTCAGCAAGCCGACCTCCAACGCGTTCACCATCCCGGGCACCGAGGCCCAGGCCGCCCTGGACGTGCTGTCCGAGCGATTCCCCCAGATGAGCGCCGACGGCGCCACGGCGCGCATGGTGGTCGGGGCTCCCGAGGGCTCGACCCTGCTGGACCCGGCCGTCACGGCACAGGCGCAGCAGATGCTCACGGAGCTGCGTGCCGCCCCGCAGGTCGCCAACGTCTCCGACCCGATGCAGACCCAGGCCATCAGCCCGGACCTCCGCTACGCGCTCGTGCAGGTGACCTACGGTGTGCCCGCCGGCCAGATCTCCGATGAGGCGCGGGCGGCCCTGCTGGCCATCCAGGACGAGGGGCGTGCTGCCGGACTGACCGTCGAGATCGGTGGCAGCGCGCTCCAGCAGCTGCCCACGGTGAGCGCCACGGAGGCCATCGGCGTGATCATCGCGGCGATCGTGCTGTTCCTCACGCTGGGCTCCATCGTGGCGGCGGGTCTGCCACTGCTGACCGCGTTCCTCGGCGTGGCCATCGGCCTGTCCGTGGTGGCCGCCGCGTCGGCCTTCACCCAGATGGCGTCCGTGACCACCACGCTCGCGCTCATGCTCGGCCTCGCGGTGGGCATCG
>CAZYTQ010000064.1:16805-17602 GCA_964650135.1 uncultured Anaerolineaceae bacterium
CTATCGCCATGAGCTGTCGGTGGGCCGGAGCGGTGTCACCGCCGCGGGTCGCGCCGTGGCCACGGCCGGCTCCGCGGTCGTGTTCGCGGGCGCGACGGTCGTCATCGCGCTCGTGGCGCTGGCCGTGGTGGGCATCCCGATCATGACCCAGATGGGTGTCGCGGCGGCGTTCACGGTCGTGGTCGCGGTGCTCATCGCGCTGACGCTGCTGCCGGCCCTGCTGGGCTTCGCAAGTGCGCGTCTGCAGCCGAAGGCGGGTGCTGCCGACCCGGAGGAGGAGGGCTCCCCGACGGGTCTCATCCATCGCTGGTCGAGCCTCATCACCCGCCGCCCCGTGCCCGTGCTCGTGGTGGCCATCGCGGCCCTGCTCATCGCGGCCGTGCCGGTGCTCTCGCTGCGTCTGGGCCTGCCCGATGACGGGTCCGCCGATCCCGCCAGCACCCAGGCCAAGGCCTACCAGCTCGTGTCCAGCGGCTTCGGGCCGGGTCTCAACGGACCGCTCCTGGTCGTCGTGGACGCCAGCGCCAGCGCCGATCCCACGGCGGCGGTGAGCGCCGCGGGCGACACCATCCGGGCCCTGCCGGACGTCGTGTTCGTGACCCCCGCCACGTTCGATGCGGCCGGCGACACTGCGGTGCTCACGGTCATCCCCGGGAGCGGGCCCTCCACGGAAGCGACGGCCGACCTCGTGTCCGCGATCCGTGCCGCGAGCCCGGGTGTCGCCGCGGACACGGGGGCGACGGTGACCGTCACCGGCCAGACCGCCCTCAACATCGACATCTCGCAGAAGATGTCGG
>CAZYTQ010000065.1:0-17563 GCA_964650135.1 uncultured Anaerolineaceae bacterium
TGGCCATCAAGGTGGATGCGCTGTCGGGCGTCGGTTCGCTCATCCAGGCCGGCGATTACGTGGACGTGATGCTGGCCATCACCGACCAGCCCGACCCCAACAAGGCACCCGTGGTCGCAGAGTTCCGCGATGCGGGCGGCCTGCCCGCCACCAAGATCCTCGATGAGTGGCTCAACAACACGACCATCAAGGTCCTCGTCCAGAACGTCCAGGTGCTGGGAACCATCCTGCCCACCGCGGCGACCGACGAAAGCAGGGGCGAGACCGAGGGCGGCGCCATCGCCCTCCTGGCCCTGACACCACAGCAGGCGGAGCTGGTCCGGTTCGCGCAGCTGGACGGCAACCTGTACCTGCTGCTCCGCTCACCCGAGGACGAGACCGCGGCCGACGTGCCCACCACCGGCGTCACCCTGCGAGAGCTGGTCGACCGCTGGGGCGTCCTGCCGCCGCGCGTGATCATCACCCGCCTGCCCTGAGCAGTCGGACACCGAGCAGCATGAGCCGAAGGGAGCAGCGGGGTGGTTGACACCATCAGGGTCGTCGTGGTCGACGACATCCTCGAGACACGGGAACACCTCGCCAAGCTCCTGTCGTTCGAGACCGACATCGAGGTCGCGGGCGTCGCCGGATCGGGCCAGGAGGCGATCGAGATCGCCACCAAGCTCACGCCGGACGTGGTCCTGATGGACATCAACATGCCCGGCATGGATGGCATCGCCACGACCGAGGAGCTGGGGCGCACGGTACCTACGGCATCGGTCGTGATGATGAGCGTCCAGGGAGAGGCCGACTACCTGCGTCGGTCGATGCTCGCGGGAGCCCGCGAGTTCCTGGTCAAGCCGTTCAGCGCCGACGAGCTGTGCGCCGCCATCCGGGGGGTGTACACGCGAGAGCGCGAGAAGCAGGGCCGGATCGTGAGCACACAGCCCGCGGCCGCGACCTCCGCGCTCACCGTGACCGGCCCCCGGGAGGCCGGTCGGGTCATCACGCTGTTCTCGCCCAAGGGCGGGGTCGGCCGGACGACCCTCGCGGTCAACCTCGCGGTGGCCATGGCCGCCGACCAGGGTCGCTCCGTGGCACTCCTCGACGCCAGCTTCCAGTTCGGTGACGTGGGCGTGCTGCTCAACCTCAATCCCAAGAACAAGTCCGTGGTGGACGTGCTGGGTGACCTCGCAGGGGGCGAGGGCGATGCCATCGTCGACAGTGCGCTCATCAGCCACAGCACGGGCATCAAGGTGCTCCTCGCGCCACCCAGCCCCGAGATGGCGGAGCTCGTCACGACCGAGCACATCCGACGCATCATCGAGCGGCTGCGTGCGACACATGACGTCGTCATCGTGGACACCGCGCCCGTGTTCCAGGACTCGACGCTCGCCCTGCTGGACCTGTCCGACCAGGTGCTGGGCGTGCTCACCCTGGAGATCACCAACATCAAGAACATCCGCCTGTTCCTGGAGGTGGCCGACCAGCTCGGCTACGGCTCCGACAAGGTGCGCCTGGTGCTCAACCGCGCGGATTCCGCGTACGGCATCCGGGTGGCCGATGTGGAGAACTCCATCGGCCGCAAGGTGGACCACACGATCGTGTCCGACGGTCGCACCGTCGTGTACGCGCTCAACCGGGGCGTGCCCTTCGTGTGGAGCAACAAGCAGACCCAGGTGAGCCAGGACATCCTGGCGCTCGCCCGGGCGGTCGCCGGGGATGCCGCGGTGGTCGCTGCTCCCGAACGCGCTCCCGCCCAGCGAAAGCTGTTCGCATGGCGCTGACGATGACCACCACCCGTCCCCATCCCATCACACGAGGGAGTTGAACCGATGTCCCTGCTGAGGCGCATCGAAAGCGCTCGTCCGGGCGCCGACGGCGCGCTCCCCACCCCGCCCGCCCCGGGTGCACCGGGTCAGCCGAACGGTCCTGTCGGACCGGCCATGCCCGCCCCCACACCGTCACGGATGCTCTCCCAGGTGCCAGCCCGGGAGTCGTTCAGGGACACCAAGTTCCGCATCCAGCAGCGGGTCATCCAGGACCTGGACCCCAAGCTCGACCTGTCCAACCAGATCGAGGTCCGCCGACAGATCGAGGAGATCTTCGGCCGGGCGCTCGAGGAAGAGGCTCTCGCCCTCACGCGCGCCGAGCGCGTCCGGATGCTGGAGCAGATCACCGACGAGATCGTGGGCCTCGGGCCCATGGAGCCACTGCTGCGAGACGAGTCCGTGACCGAGGTCATGGTCAACGGCCCCCGCCAGGTCTACATCGAGCGCAACGGCAAGCTGGAGCTGACCAACGTCACGTTCCAGAACGACGACCACGTGCTGCGCATCATCGACCGCATCATCGCCCCCATCGGCCGGCGCATCGATGAGTCGAGCCCGATGGTCGACGCGCGTCTCACGGACGGCTCGCGTGTGAACGCCATCATCCCGCCGCTGTCACTTGTGGGGCCGGTCATCACGGTCCGGAAGTTCTCGGCGTCGCCCTACACGGTGGACGACCTCGTCCGCTTCGGCACCGCGACCCCGGATATGTTCGACTTCCTCAAGGCATGCGTCGAGGCGCGGCTCAACCTGTTCGTGTCCGGTGGGACCGGCTCGGGCAAGACGACCTCGCTCAACGTGCTCTCCTCGTTCATCCCGAGCGACGAGCGCATCGTGACCATCGAGGACGCGGCGGAGCTCCAGCTGCGCCAGGAGCATGTCATCACGCTCGAGTCCCGACCCTCGAACATCGAAGGCAAGGGCGCGGTGCCCATCCGGGAGCTCGTGCGCAACGCGCTGCGCATGCGGCCCGACCGCATCATCGTCGGCGAGTGTCGTGGTGGCGAGGCGCTGGACATGCTCCAGGCCATGAACACCGGTCATGACGGGTCCATGTCCACGGGTCACGCCAACGGCCCCCGGGACATGCTCGCCCGACTCGAGACCATGGTCCTCATGGCCGGCGTCGATCTGCCCCTGCGGGCCATCCGCGAGCAGGTCGCATCCGCGGTGGACCTCATCGTCCAGCAGAGCCGCCTCAAGGACGGCACACGCAAGATCACCAACATCACCGAGGTCCAGGGCATGGAGGGTGATGTGATCGTGATGCAGGACGTGTTCGTGTTCGAGCAGACCGGCGTCACGGACGGCAAGATCCAGGGCCGTCTCAAGCCGACCGGCATCCGACCCAAGTTCGCCGAGAAGTTCGAGCAGATGGGCATCGCCCTGCCGCCCGGACTGTTCGGCTTCCGCTACTAGGAGCCGACCATGAGCCCCACGATGCTGGTCGCGGCAGGTATCGCCGCGGCGGCTGTCCTGCTCATCTTCTGGGGCATCTTCGGCGCGCGTCGCGACGACGTCCAGGATCGCCTCGAGCGATACGCGTCCTCGGGCAGCAGCGAGAAGTCCGAGGAGAAGCGCCAGGAGCAGCAGACGCTGCTGGAGCAGCTCGCCGGATCGCGTGCCCTGACGGACCTCAACAAGGTCGTCGAGCGGCGCGACTGGGGAGCCAACCTGGCGCGCGAGCTCGCGCGCGCGGACCTCGCCCTCAAGCCCTCCGAGTTCCTGGCCATCCGGGCCGGCTGCATCGTGGGTTTCCCGGCCGTGGCATTCCTGCTGGGTGCCACGATCATGCCCACCATCGCCAACCCGCTCGCTTATCTGCTGGCCGGTGTCATCGGCTGGTGGGTGCCCCGGTTCTGGCTGAACCGACGCAAGAGCCAGCGACTCAAGGCGTTCAACTCGCGGCTCGCCGACACCATCACGCTCATCGCCAACTCGCTGCGTGCCGGCTCGTCGTTCCTGCAGTCCATCGAGATGGTCGTGCGCGAGTCCCAGCCACCCATCTCGACCGAGTTCAACCGCGTCATCCGCGAGGTGAACCTCGGCCTGCCGTTCGACCAGGCGCTCAACAACATGGCCCGGCGTGTCCGCTCCGATGACCTCGAGCTGATGACCACGGCCATCAACATCCAGCACCAGGTGGGCGGCAACCTCGCCGAGATCCTCGACTCGATCGCGTTCACCATCCGCGAGCGAGTGCGTATCAAGGGCGAGATCCGCACCCTCACGGCGCAGGGCCGCATGTCCGGCTATGTCGTCGGGGCGCTGCCCATCTTCCTGTTCGTCATCATCTCGGCCATCGCGCCCCAGTTCGTGAGCCCGATGTTCGAGAAGCCCCCCGAGGCGTTCGGGCTGCCGCTGGGCGTGGTCATCCTGGCCCTCGGTGGCCTGATGATGGGCATGGGGTTCCTGTTCATCCGCCGCATCGTCAACATCGAGGTCTGAGGCCATGAACCCGACCCTCATCCTGGCGGTCATGGCCGGTCTTGGCGTCATGCTCGTCGTATTCGCCCTCGTGGGCCGACGAGGCGCCGACCCGGTCCAGGCCCGTCTCACCCAGCTGGGCGCGATGCAGGCGAAGACGCTCGAGGAGCTGGAGCTCCAGGCGCCCTTCTTCGAGCGCACGGTCCGGCCGCTCGCGCTGCGTCTGTCGGGCGTCGGCCGCAAGCTCACCAGCACCAAGAAGATCCTGGGCACCGACCGCCGCCTGGCCATGGCCGGCAATCCCTACCAGATGCGGAGCGTCGACTTCCTCGGTCTCAAGGTGGTCGTGGCAGGGGTCGTCGCAGGTGTCCTGTTCCTGTTGTTCGGCCTGCTTGCCCGGAACCTCGGCATGGGGTTGCTACTCGCGCTCGCCGGCGCCGGCATCGGGTTCATCGCGCCCGAGTACTGGCTCACTCGACGTATCCGGAAGCGGCAGAAGGCCATCCTGCTGGAGATCCCTGACGCCCTGGACCTGCTCACCATCTCGGTGCGTGCCGGCCTCGGCTTCGACGCCGCGCTCGGCAAGGTCACCGAGAAGATGCAGGGGCCGCTGCCCGACGAGTTCCAGCGGGCACTGGCGGAGCTGCGCGTGGGCAAGGCCCGCAAGGATGCCCTCCGCGACATCGTGAACCGGACCGAGGTCCAGGCGCTCACCAGCTTCATCGGCGCGGTCATCCAGGCCGAGACGCTGGGTGTGTCCATCAGCAAGGTGCTCCAGATCCAGTCCGAGCAGCTGCGCATCGAACGCCGCCAGCGGGCAGAGGAGATGGCCGCCAAGGCACCCATCAAGATGCTGTTCCCGCTGGTGGGCTGCATCTTCCCGTCCATCTTCATCGTCATCCTGGGCCCCGCGATCATCAGCATCATGACCCAGCTCGGCGGCCGTACGTGACGACGAGCGGCCGGGTCGAGCCATCTGCCGCGGTGAGCACGACCGTCGTGCTCCGGACCGCTGCCGGCGACCCGGTCGCGCACAGGGTCCACATCGCGGCCGGCTTCTGGGGCCGCTTCCGGGGCCTCATGGGGCACCCGGGCCTGGCACCCGACGAGGGGCTGTATCTCGCCACGAACAGCATCCACATGCTGTTCATGCGGTTCCCCATCGACGCGCTGTTCCTGGACAAGCCGGATGCGACCGGCCGCCACACGGTCGTGGCGATCCGGACGCGACTGCGTCCATGGACCGGCGTGGTCTGGTACGTGCGCGGTGCCGCTGGTGTCGTGGAACTCCCGGCAGGGACCATCGGGCGGGCGGGCCTCGAGGTTGGCGCCGAGGTGATCCTCAAGCCCGGTCGGGCCGGTGGGAGCCCATTCGAGGGCCGCGGGTGAGATGCCACGCTCATCCGACCGCGCCGGAGCCCCCCTCCCGCCTGTGCGGGTCGCCCGGTTGGATGTGCTGCGTGCATTCGCCGCGCTACTGGTCTTCGGGTATCACGCGTGGGACACGGATGTCCTTGACCCGGGGCTACTGACACCAGTCGTCGCCAACGGATATCGCGGCGTGCTGGTGTTCTTCGTCCTCTCGGGGTTCCTGGTATCCCGACCGTTCTTCGAAGGCCCAGTGGACGTCCCGCGCCACCTCGTGCGGCGCTTCGGGCGGGTCATGCCCGCCTACGTCCTTGCGCTGCTCGGCGTGACCTTCGTCAGCGGCGACTCGACGTTCCTGCAGCGCCCCGCGGACTTCCTGCTGTTCCTGCAGAACTACGACCTCGCGCTGTTCCAGGGGTTCCTGTCTGTCTCGTGGACCTTGGTCCTCGAGGTGACCTTCTATGTCTCGCTGCCGCTCCTCGCCTTCCTGCTGCTGCGCGCCGCCGGGCAGTCCGTCGCCCGAGGCGTCGCGATCCTCGTGTTCGTCGGGGTCGTGACGCTGGTGGGGCATCTACTGTTGCGTGGATCCTCGGATAACGGCGTACGCATCGTCGGGGCGTTCTCGTTCCCCGCGATGCTCTGGGGGTTCGTGCCCGGCGTCGCCCTGGCCTGGGTCACGGCTCGACGCCACGAGCTGATGACGGCTGCAGCGAGATCGCCCGTAGCGGTACTCGGTGCCATATGCATGGCTTGGGGCTGGCTGGATGGCACCACCGTGCTTACAGGAACGCGAGCAGAGGCGGTCCTGGTTGTGGGTACGGCGCTGGTCATGCCCTGGTTGATGCGGCCTCGCACGGCTCCCGAGTGGCGACCGGTCGCGGCCCTGGCTTGGTTCGGGCTGGTCGTGTCATACCCGTTCTATCTGTGGCACATGACCGTGATGGATGCACTCACGGAGCACCTGGGCCCTGGCCTGATCACCCTGGCCATAGTCCTGGCGCTTACTGTGCTCATCGGGGCGCTCTCCTTCCGGCTCGTCGAGAGGCCCGCGATGCGCTGGACGGCGGCTTGGCGCGTGCCGGTATGGGCGCCCGCCCGCCGACCGGTGACCGAGCTGGGCGATCCGCTGACGACCGCCAACCGGGCCTCTGGCCCCGCACGAGCGTCCAGTTCCGGCGGATGACCCTGCGGGTCCAGCCCGGCCCACAGGCGTTGGCCCTGAGGACGGGACGCGGTAGATCGATCCCAGCTGGCACGCTCTGGTCGACCGGTGGAATCGGAATCCTAGCTCCTGGCCTGGACGGGGTCGAGCGATCGTGCATGTCCGGGTCGCCCTGGCCAGCGTGCAGGGAGCGGCTCTCGTCGGTCGAGCAGCGCCAGCGGGATGACTCCCACCAGGAGAGCGGGGCTGATGAACGCAGGGTTCGGTAACGCGACCATGACGCTCACGATGACTGGCCAGCGCCAGCCGGCCATCCCGGCGAGCATGGCGATGCCAGCAGCAAGCACGATGCGCGTGGCCAGGCCCGGCAGCAGTGTCGCCGGCCACACAGCGTGCTGGTCGGCGGACGCCGACAAACGAGCCAGCCACTCCGTCCAGCGACCTGGCGCAAGCACGGCGGACACACCCACGATGGCGAGCGTGACACCAAGTGCGATAGCCACGGGCCGCCACTCCCGACGCGCCACGAACCACAACAGCCCGATCGCAGGCGTGACCTTGGTGAGGATCACAAACGACCATGCCGCCGGCCAGCGGAAGCCTGCAACGACGGCAGCGGCAAGCACCAGGTGGATGTTACCCGCCAGGATCTCGATGGCCACGAAGGGGACGAGGAACACGAGCGCCGCGACCCCTCGACACATCCATGCCAGCAGCATGCCCAGAAGCATCGTCCATCCGACCAAGAAGACCGGCCAGGGTACCAGCTGCAATGGTGCGAGGAGCTGGGCGACCGCCGGCGCATACAGGAACGCACCATGGGCGTTCATGCTCAGGGCATACGGGGCGTGCTAATCGACCGACCAGTACGCCCGCGCGTCATAGCCCCACCATGTGCCGTGCGCCAGCGTGGGGTATGCGAGCACGAGGAGTGCCACGGCGAAGCACGCCAGCAGAATGGCGTCGAGCATGAGTGCGGGCCGGAGGCGGCGGGCTGACACATCCGAAGCCTGCCGTCCGAACCGGCGCGCTGCCATGGGACCGTGGGACCAACGAGCACCGCCGAGCGTCCCGTCAGACGAGGCTCGTCACGACCCGCAAGTCGGCCGGCGCATCACCTGTGCCCACCACAGCGCGACGCACCAGGAACGGCAGGAGCGTCGCGGCGATGGCCAGGAAGGGTGTCGTCCAGGGCGGCAGCCACACCAGCAGCGGCAGGAGCAGTCCCCAGCGACGCCCGCGCTGGGCCAGGAACGCGGCGGGCAGCAGCAGCAGCGCCATGTAGTGGTCCCACATCAGGGGCGAGACGAGCAGGGACGCGCCGATCGTCACCATGAGCCCGGTCTCGCGGTCGTAGCGCAGGCTGAGGAGCATCGCGCCGAGGCCCAGGAGGAAGCCGCCGTAGAGCGCGAGGCTCGCGGGCAGCGGGCCCCAGCCCAGGCGCAGCACGGTCGAGCCGAGGTCGAGGTTGTTGTCCTGGCCGGTCACGCCGCTGGCATTCCGGAGCACGGTCAGGAAGTCCAGGTAGCCCTGGATACCCACGGCGGGCAGCGAGAGCGCGACGATGACCAGACCCAGGCCGATGGTCCAGGCGACGAACCGCCACCGACGGCGCAGGACGCTCCAGACGAGCACGAGTCCCATGACGGGCCGGATGGTCATGACGATGGCGAGGGCCGCAGCGCCCGCGGGTCGATCGAGCCAGCGCCAGATGCATGCGGCCAGACAGGTCACCAGGACGCTCACGTTGCCCAGGTTCATGTCGATATGGACCGGGTAGGCGACCGCCGCGATCGCGAACACGAGGCAGCGGATGACGGGCCGCACCGGCAGGATGGCGCACGCCACGGCGAGCAGCACCAGGCGGCCGAGGTACCAGAGCATGGCCGCGGTGGCCACCTGGAGCCATGTGAGCGGCACCATCGCGAGCGCGAACGGCGGGGAGTACAGGTACAGCTTGTAGGGCCCGGGCCGGAACGGACCTGCCAGGGTGTCCGGGTCGTACATGTTCTCGCCGCGTGCGAACCGACGCGCGGCATCGAGGTACGCCTCGAGGTCATAGCGCCAGCCGAACGACGTCGTGTACAGCTGCAGGATCCAGACGAGGAACAGGAAGCCGAGGACGGCCAGCAGGAACGCCAGGAACAGCACCAGCCGGTCGCGACGACCGTGATCGGCCGGGGGGGCGGCGCCGGCGCGCGGGTCGTGATCGGTCATCGCGCCGGGATGATAGCGGCGTGATGGGCCACGATGATCGACACGTACGTGGCGGGTGATCGCGCGGTACGCGGCGCCGGTCAGGATGGGTCCCATGCGCCGCGCCCTCGACCTGCTGCTGCCGCCGACCTGTGCCGGGTGCGGCAGGGAGGGGGCATCCTTGTGCGCGCGGTGCCTGGTCCCGCTCGGTCGACGCCTCGATGAGCCACCGGGGATGCCCATCGGGCTGACGGCGCCGCTGCCACCGGGGATCGTCCAGCTCGAATGGTGTGCCTCGTTCACAGGGCCGGTGCGGGACGCGCTGCACGCCCTCAAGTACCGAGGCGAACGCCGCCTCGCTCGGCCCCTGGGCGAGGCGCTCGCCGCCCGCTGGGCGCGTGCCGGCAAGGGCGGAGACATCCTGGTGCCCGTGCCGGTCCATCCGTCCCGACGACGCGAACGCGGCTTCGATCAGGCGGAGGACCTGGCGCGTGCCTGTGCCCGGGTGTCGGGCATGCCGATGATGACCGCCCTTGCGCGCGTCCATCGGACGACGGCCCAGCACGCGCTCGGCAGGGCGTCACGTGCCGCCAACATGGGTGGTGCCTTCGCCGTGGGCCCGCGCCATGTCGGCCATGTCCGGGACCGCTGGGTGGTGCTCGTGGACGACGTCACGACGACCGGTGCCACGCTCGCCGAGTGCGCCGCTGCACTCCAGGTGGCGGGGGTCAGAGCGGTCTCGGCGCTCACCGTGGCCCGGGAGCGCTGACCAGCCCTGGGGGCCATGGGCAGCACCACGCCGCGCCCTCGCATCACGTCCCCGAGCGGCCGGCGGAGTAGCATCGACGCAGGAGGTACCACCCATGCGCACCGTCGTGACCGCCCGCAATCTGGAAGTCCCCGAAGAGGATCGCGAGTACGTCTTGCGCAAGATGGATCGCCTGGAACGACTGCTGGGCGACCGGAGCGACGCGTCGGTGGAGCTCTCGCGGGCGGCACATCGTTCGCCGGACGAGGCAGCCATCGTGGAGGTCACGCTGCTCGTGGACGGCAAGCCGGTGCGTGCCGTGGCGCGTGCCGCCAACCACCGCGGTGCTGCCGACCAGGTGATCGACCGCCTGGAGCGGCAGGTGGTGGATCTCAAGGAGCGACGGGCACGAGGCCAGGAGCATCGAGCGACCGCGGCGACGGGATCCGGTGTGGAGGCGAGCGGCCCGGATGGCGGCGAGGAGGAGGGACGGCGCGTGGTCAAGGTCAAGCGCTTCGCCATCGAGCCGATGTTCGAGGAGGACGCGGTCGCGCGGATGGAGGAGCTGGGCCACGACTTCTTCGTGTTCGTGAACGCCGAGAACGAGCGGACGGCCGTGCTGTATCGGCGCCGCGATGGCGACTACGGCCTCATCGAGCCGACGATCGGGGGTTCCTACTCCTCGGGGCTGCGTTCGTCCTGAACGGGCACGGCGCGGACGTCCGCGGGGTCGGTCGGCCAGTCGCCCTGGGGTCGCCGCCGGTAGATGCCACCGGCTCGCGACAGGTACCGCTCCTCCACCAGGTATCGGCGCAGGGCGGCGACATCCCGGTGGCGCAAGGCCAGGCGCATGCCCACATCCCGCTCCGAGACCGCCTCCTCCTCGCCGAAGTCGGTGCTCGCCAGCCAGCGCAGGATCACCCGTCGCTTCCGCTGCTGGGCCGGGATGGACACGAGGCGGCCCTCCCGGACGAACGCGTACAGCACCTTGTCCGCGTAGCTGTGGCGGACGGCTTCGGGTCGGACCGTGCCGGGCGCGGACCCGGCGCCTGGGCGAGCCTGGGTACCGGACGGAGACCCGTCGACCGCGTGAGCCTCTCCATGCGTGATCACCGGATCATCCATGAGCTGCATGGTCCCGAGACGTGACCCACGCTGTCAAGGATCCGCCCCCGCCCATACCGCCGCTCGACCCGGACACGGCGCGTGCGTCGCTGGGCAGCCGACGTGTGGGTCCGCACCTGCCCATCCGCCACGGTCTGCCGGCCGTCGCTGACCGTGCCTGGCACCTCGGCAGCGGGGTCATCCAGGTGTTCACCGGCGACCCACGGGCGTGGGAGGCGCGTGCCGAGCCACCACCGGGCGTCGATGAGCTCCGCGTCGCCCTTGGCCGCCACGACATCCTGCTCGTCACGCATGCCTCGTACCTCGTCAACCTCGCCGGACCGGACGATGCGGCACGTGCGCGAGCCATCGACCGGATGCGCCGCGAGATGGCCGCGGCAGCCGCATTCGGGGCGCGGGTGGTGACGGTCCATGTCGGCTCCCACAAGGGTGCCGGGGTCGAGGTCGGCATCGAACGCGCCGGCGAGTCCGTGGCACGGATCCTGGACGGACTGCCGCACGACGCCTCGTCACCCCGTATCGCGCTCGAGGACTCGGCTGGTCAGGGGGATGCCATCGGGGTCAGCGTCGAGGAGCTGGGCTCCATCCTGGCCGCGGCCGAGCGTCATGGCGCCGACCCGGCTCGGATGGGTATCTGTCTCGACACCGCGCACCTGTGGGGCGCCGGCGTGCCACTCGACGATGGGTCCGAGGTGGATCGCCTGATGGATGCCACGCAGCGGTGTGTGGGGCAGGGCCGGCTCCTGCTCATCCATCTCAACGACTCGCAGGCGCGGGGAGGGTCGCGAACCGACCGGCACGAGCACATCGGCGATGGCGCGATCGGCCGCGCGAGTCTTGGCCGGTTCCTCGCCCATCCACTCACCCAGGGGGTCCCCGTCGTGCTGGAGACCCCGGGCATCGATGACGGCTGGGATGCCGTGGACATGGCGCGTGTCCGCGAGCTCCTGGAGCCAGGAGGTGGCGCCCATCGTCCGGGTGGTGCGCGGGTGCACAGGACCAGCATCCCATCACACCGCCCCTGACCGTCCCGGACCCCTCGCATCCGCTGCACCGGTCGAGCGGTATCGACTGGTACCTCTCACCCATATCAGGCACCACCCGGCCCCGGGATGATGGGGCAGCCGTCGACCCGCCGAGCACGGGCGCAGACGGCGGACGAGTGCCATCCGTCGATCCGTGTCAGTCGGGAGAACCATGAGCGTCCAGAACGGTCGCGCCTTCAACGAGTGGCTGCGTGCCCAGCTGAAGGCCAAGAAGATGTCCCAGCGCCAGCTCGCCCAGCAGTCGGGTGTCGACCATTCGACGATCTCGCGCCTGGTCCGCGGGGACCGGACGCCCTCCCTGGGCACCGCGACCAAGCTGGCACGCGGGCTTCGCGAGCTGCGGGACGAGAGCGACACGCCGGGCTACTTCGGGGTCATGGCAGCTGGCACCAGCCATCCCACGGCGCGCGTCGAGTACGCGCTGCGTGCGGACGACATGCTCAACGAGCCCCAGGTGCGCCAGGTCATGGAGTACTACCTCGCCCTGCGGATGCGCCGCCTCGCGGTGCGCCAGCCCGGCCAGGGCGCGGCGGTCCGCTCGGTGGCCCTGCCCAAGGGCAACTGACCACACCATCCGAGACGTCCCGCGGCACACGCCGAGGGGCCCCATATCCGGAACATGTCCGACGACCGGCCCGGCCCAGGGGCCGGTCGTCCCCTGTCCGCCTTCCGGGACGAGGACCCTAGCGCTTGTCGGTCGTCGCGGTGGTCGCGGTCGCCGCGGTCGCCGTGGCGCTCGACCGGTTGCCGGCCATGATCGCCGGATCGCCCCGGGTCTTGGACGAGAGCACATACGCGATACCGCCCACGATGATCACCGACAGGACGCTGATGGCACGGTCCACGAGGGTGATCGCGACGGCCTCGGTCTGGGGCACGTCATACACGGCGGTCAGGATGAAGATCATCCCCCCGTCCGCGAGCCCGAGGCCGGCCGGCGTGAAGGGCACCGCGGTGAGCAGCGACGCGATGAGCGCGATGAAGAAGGCACCGCTCACGCCGATCTGGACGTGGAACGGCATCGCCTCGATGACGAACAACAGCCGCAGCGCCTCTGTCGACCACACGAGGACGGTCACGACGGCGACGACGAGGAGGGTCCGCCGGTCCATGGCGAACATCCCCTCCTCGAACATGTCGTACATGTCCACGATGCGCCGAGGCACGGGCAGACGGGTCAGGATGCGGCGCCCGAAGTTCCGGACCACGAACAGCCCGACGACGAGGACCGCGAGCACCACCAGACCGAAGCCGAAGATGATGCGCACCTGCTCGGACATCCCGTCGCGGAAGCTCCAGAACCCGGCCGCGAGACCGAGCGTGGCGATCGCGATGAGGTCGAACATGCGCTCGATGAAGATGGTGCCGAACGTCGTGGACAGCGAGACGCCGGTGTTGATGCGCAGCAGATAGGCGCGATAGACATCGCCCAGCTTGGCGGGCACGAGGCAGTTGACCAGCCAGCTGATGAGGATGATCTCGGTGGAATCACGGACCCGCAGGGGGTAGCCCGTGGCGCGCACCAGGAGCGCCCATCGATAGCCCCGCAGCGGGAAGCCCAGGTAGTAGATGCCGAGAGCCGCCAGCAGCCACCACGGGTTGGCCTCCGACAGGTACTTCGCGAGCTGGTCCAGCTTGAACCCGGGCAGCGCCGCGAACAGGAGCACCAGCACCACGATGGGCACGACGATGGAGACGATCGTGCGGCGCGACCGCAGGCGGCTCGATAGGGGCACCGCGCCCTGCTCGACATCCTCGTTGACGCCCGGCAGGTCGAGTCGCTCGGCCGCCGCGATCTCGTCGGCCGGGATGCTGCTCAGGTCCGGATGGGCCATCTGCTGCATCAGCGACTGGTACGGCTGCGGCTCGGCGGCCTCGTCCCGGGACGCAGGGTCGCGCGGCTCGGTCATGCGTCGGTCGCACGCGGCGGGGTGGACATCGCGGGCACGATACGGCGGTTGCCGCGGATGCGCTGGAGGACCTTCGCAGCGGGGGTCCAGCCCCGCACGAGGTACGACGCACGACCGGTGATGAGCCGGGCATCGGCCAGCGCGGCGAGCAGGCTGGCCGCGTCCGTCACGAGCGCCGGCACGACGGTGTGCGAGACACCCAGCTCCATCACGCTGTGGGCATCGGACGAGGCCGTGCCCGGCAGGCCGTGCTCGCGCGCGAACGCCGCGGCTCGTGGGTTCGCCTCACCGTAGGCGCGGGCGTTGTGGACCTCCACGTAGTCCACGGCTGCCGCGAGCGTCTCGAGGGTCCGTGACTGCTCCGCGGCCCGGCTGCCGCCCGATGCCCGGAACCGGTCGAAGGGGTGCGGCAGGCCCACGATGCCGCCCTGCTCGTGGATCGCGTCAGCCGTCTCCGCGGCCGACATCCCCGGTGGCACCTCCCGCTCGAGATACAGCCCGATGAGGTCACCGTCCGCGCTGCGTACCTCCTCACCCACGATGACGATCAGGTCGTCGGGCGCGAGGTCGCGGGCACGGAGTGCGCCGTCGACGCGCTCATGGTCGGTGATGGCGAGATGGGTCAGCCCGATGCGCCGGGCCTTGGCGATGAGCGACCCGGGTGAGGCGACCGAATCGAACGAGGCCGAGCTGTGGCAATGCAGATCCAGGAACGATCGAGCCGCCGGGCGGGCGGCCGGCGGCTCCGCCGACCCGGTCATGGGCGCGTCAGATCCGCTGGACCAGGGACTTCCGGAAGAAGTCGAAGTGCTCGAGCGCGAGACCCGTGCCCAGGGCGACGCAGTTGAGCGCGTTCTCCGCGACATGACAGGGGACGCCGGTCACCTGGGTCAGCAGCTTGTCGATGTTGCGCAGCAGCGCCCCGCCGCCGGACATGACCATTCCCTTGTCGATGATGTCGCTGGACAGCTCCGGGGGCGTCTCCTCCAGCACCTGGCGGACCGAGGCCACGATCTGCTGGAGCGGCTGCTCGAGCGCCTCCATGACCTCCGAGCTGGTGAGCGGGATGGTCCGCGGCAGGCCCGCGATGAGATCGCGACCGCGGACCTCCATATGCAGCTCGCGATCGAGTGGCAACGCCGTCCCGATGGCGATCTTGACCTCTTCCGCGGTCCGCTCGCCGACCATCAGGTTGTACTTCTTGCGGATGTAGCTGGCGATCGTCTCGTCGAACCGGTTGCCACCCACGCGCACCGACCGGCTGACCACGATGCCACCGAGCGCGATGACCGCGATCTCGCTGGTGCCGCCGCCGATGTCGATGATGAGGTTGCCCGACGGCCCGGAGATGGGCACGTTGGCGCCGATGGCCGCCGCGAGGGGCTCCTCGATGAGGTACGCCTCGCGGGCGCCCGCCTTGAGCGCCGCGTCGCGCACGGCGCGCTTCTCGACGCTCGTGACACCCGAGGGCACGCTGATCATCACGTCCGGGCGGGTGAACGACCGACCCGCCTTGCGGATGAAGTAGCGCAGCATCGCCTCGGTGATGACGTAGTCCGCGATCACGCCGTCCTTCATGGGCCGGATGGCCGTGATGTTGCCGGGTGTCCGGCCGATCATCTCGCGGGCATCCTCTCCCACGGCGACGATCATGTTGTCCTCGCTGACGGCGACCACGGATGGCTCGCGGATGACGACGCCCTTGCCCTTGACATAGACGAGGACGTTGGCGGTGCCGAGGTCGATGCCGATCTTCACGGCGTGGAGGAACGAGGGTTCATGAGGGGACGGGCGATCCTTCGGAGACGACCTCGATGCTGGCACCCAGGTCAAGGAACTTGGCCTCGATGTTCTCATACCCCCGGCGGACCTGGTGTGCGCCGTGGATGAGGCTGGTGCCGTCGGCCGCCAGCGCCGCCAGCATGAGCGACGCACCCGCCCGCAGGTCGCCCATCTCCACCTCGGCGCCGTGCAGCCGGGACGGTCCATGGAGATAGGCGTGATGCGCGTCGGGGATGTCCACGGAGGCGCCCATCCGGCGCAGCTCCTCCATCCATTCCAGTCGATCCTCGAAGATCGTCTCGTGGATATGGCTGGTACCCGCGGCCTGGGTCAGCAGCACCGCGGTCGGTGACTGGAGGTCCGTGGCGAGACCGGGGTAGGGCGCGGTGACGATGTCCACGGCCCGGAAGCCACGCGGGTCGGGCCGCACGGTCAGCTGGTCGCCGACCTCGGACACCTCGACGCCCACCTCGGACACGACATCGAGGAATGCGCCGAGATGCTCCTGGGGAGCGCCCGTGAGGGTCACCTCTCCGCCCGTGATGGCGGCCGCGATGACGAACGTACCCGCCTCGATGCGATCGGCCATGACCCGGTGGTCGGCACCCCGCAATCGACGACGGCCCTCGACCTCGATGACGTCGGGTGCCGTCCGCTCCACCTCCGCGCCCATCGCCACGAGGAACGCGATGAGGTCGTCCACCTCGGGCTCCTGGGCCGCCGGTCGGATGGTCGTGTGACCATCGGCCAGGGTGGCCGCGAGCAACGCGTTCTCGGTGCCCATGACGGTCACCGTGGGAAAGGTCACCTCGGCTCCCCGCAGACGACCCGGTGAGCGCGCGAAGTAGTAGCCGTTGCGGTACTCGATCTCGGCACCCAGCGCACGCATGGCGTCCACGTGCAGGTTGACGGGCCGCCGTCCGATGCGATCGCCGCCGGGGTTGCTGATGATGACCCGCCCGAAACGGGCCAGGAGGGGGCCCAGCAGGATGAAGCTGGCGCGCATCTTGGCTGCCGCCTCCAGCGGCACGAACAGCCAGTCCACGTCGCCCGACGCGACCTCGAAGGTGTCCGGTGCCGGCCGGTCCACGACGATGCCCAGGTCCCGGAGCACGTCCACGAGGACCGCCACGTCCGCGATCTGGGGCACATTCGTGAGCCGGCAGCGTTCCCCCGTCAGGGTGGCGGCGGCGAGCATCTTGAGCGCGGCGTTCTTGCTGCCGCTGACCGGGACGACCCCCCGGAGCGGACGACCGCCCTCGATCCGGAACGCCTCGCGCTGGACAGGCGGTGCCTGGTACTCCCAGTGGAAGGGTCGAGCGTCAGCCATGGGGCCGCCCTACGACCGCGACCGCGGGCCCTCGCGCCGGCGCCGTTCCGCCACGCGGATGCGCAGGAGCGCGCGCTCCATGGCCGCCCGGGCGCGTGCCATGTCCGCGGGCTCCGTGTAGCTCTCGGCCATCGCCTGCTCGGCGTCCTTGCGCGCCCGCTCGGCGGCCTCGAGGTCGATCTCCGAGGCCAGGTCGGCGGTCTCGGCCATCACGACCACACGATCGGGGCGTACCTGGAGGAAGCCGCCCGCGATGGCGAAGTACTCCTCCTGGCCACCGGTCCGGATGCGCAGCTCGCCCAGTCCCAGGGTCGTCAGCAGGGGCGCGTGGTGAGGCAGGATGCCCAGCTCGCCCTCGATGCCGGGGCACACCACCGCATCGACGTCGCCCTCGTAGGCGAGCCGCTCGGGCGTCACGATCTCGAGGCGGAGCGGCATGTCAGGACGCAGCCAGCTTGGCGGCGTTCTCGCGGACCTCGTCGATGGTGCCCGCGAGGAAGAAGGCCTGCTCGGGCAGGTCATCCGTCTGACCCTCGAGGATCTCCCGGAACGACGCGACGGTGTCCTTGATGGAGACGTAGCGGCCGGCTCGACCCGTGAACACCTCGGCCACGAAGAACGGCTGGCTCATGAAGCGCTGCAGCCGGCGCGCCCGTGC
>CAZYTQ010000066.1:0-17144 GCA_964650135.1 uncultured Anaerolineaceae bacterium
CGTGGCCGGTAGCGCCACGCCGAAGGACTTCGTCCGGCAGAGCGGAACGGGCCGTATCCCGGCGAATCGCACATCCGTGGTGATCAGCGTCCCCGTCCGCGGAGACAAGGTCGACGAGAAGAACGAGACGGTCCGGCTCCGGATCTCTGGCCCATCCGGCGCCACCATCCGGCAGCGATCAGCGACCGGCACCATCCGCGACGACGACAAGCCTGCACCGAAGCCGACCAAGGGACCTGGGTCGGTCAGCATGATCTCGCCGACCCCAGGGACTCGCCTGAAGGGGAGTCAGGCCACCTTCAAATGGACCAAGTACCGCGATTGGTACAGTCTGGCCGCCTATCGTCAACGGAACAGAAGCGATCTGATCTCCTGCACGTCGACGGGCGGACCCTACTGCTCGACCACCCAACCGTCGATCACACTGAAGAACCTTCCGACTGATGGCAAGAAGTTCTGGGTGCGACTCATGATCAAGACGAGCTCCGCGGTCGCGGACTGCAACGATCAGGACACCAAGGACTGCGTCACCAAGTGGTACTCCTACTACGCAGCCAAGCCATGATGCACGACGAGCGTCAACCGTGGTCGACTCCGCCGTGCTACGGTCCGCGCCCATGGCCGTGCCCCACCAGCTGCCGCTCGAGCTCCCCGATGACGGGGCGGCAGCCAACCCCGCCGTCCCCCCGGCGGCCCCCGTCCTGCCGGAGCTGCCGATGGCCGCCGATTGGGCCGACCAGGCGCGCACCTGGCCGCACGCGCTCCACGCGACGTGCACCTATCTCGGCAGCCTCCCGGCGATGGTCGCCCATGACCTGGTCGCGCGCTGGAGCCGGCCGGGCGACGTGGTCCTGGACCCGTTCAGCGGCCGCGGCAGCGTGCCGCTCCAGGCGTGTCTCGAGCGACGTACCGGGGTGGGCATGGACCGGAGCCCGCTCGCCGCCGTGCTGACGGGTGCGGCCATCGACCCGCCGACACGCCGCGAGCTGGACACGCGGCTCGCCCACCTGCGCATCGACTGGACGAGGGAGCACGACCACTGGGTCCGGGAGGCGGCCCACGCTGCCGATACGACCGCGGGCACGTTCTTCCACCCGGCGACGCTCGCGCAGCTGCTGTCCGTCCGCGCCGCCCTGGATCGACGGGACCCCACGGACCGTGCGCTCCTCGCCACCATCGCGGGTGTGCTCCATGGGCGTCGACCCACCGCGCTCACGGACGCGATGCCCAACACGTTCAGCATGGCCCCTGGATATGCCACGCGATGGATGACCCGACGCGGCACCCCGCTCCCGCATCGCGACCTGTTCGCGATCGTCGCCCGTCGGCTGATGCATCTCCGACGAGAGGGCGTGGCGGCCACGCGGGGCATCGCCATCGAAGGGGACGCCCGGGAGGCTGGCACGCTCGCCACGGCCGCCCTCCGGGTCGCGGGGCGTCCGGACCGGGTCCGACTCGTGATCACCAGCCCGCCGTATCTCGGCCTGGTCCGATACGCCCACGCCAACTGGCTCCGCCTGTGGCTGCTGGGCGAGGACCCGACCCACCTCGACACACTGCTCGATGCGCCACGCTCGCTGGCCCGTTCGGCCTCTCTCCTGCGCGAGGTGCTCGACGGCCTCCGACCGCACCTGACGGACGATGCGGTGATCGTGCTGGTGCTGGGCCACGTGACCGCGCCCCGGGGAGCCGCGGGGGTCTCGCTCGCGGGGTCGGCGTGGGAGTCAGCGGCCGAACCCGCGGGCTATCGCCTCGCCGGCGTCCTGCGTGACCCGATCGATCGGCGACGGGCGCTCACGCGTGTGTGGGGGGAGGGCGCCCGACGGGCCGTCGAATCGGACGAGCTGCTGGTCATCGCACCCACGGAGCAGGGTCGACGACGCGCCCTGGCCGGAGCCACGCTGCCCACGGACTGGACACGCACCCCGGGGATCACCGAGGCACCACCCATCCGGCGGGCGGCGAGACCCGGCAGCGGCGTCGCCGCGCCGACACGCGACGCATCGAGCGCGCTGCCGTCGGTCGCCGGGTCCGGTATCCTCGACTCCCATGCAGCAGCAGATGTATCACCCGGACGACCTCGCCTCGATGGATCCGCTGGTCCTCATGAAGAACCTGGACCACGTCCGGATGACGGCGCGTCGCCTGTCCTACATCCTGCAGCAGCAGGTGCATCTGTACGTGCCTGAGGCGAACGAGGTGCGCATGGAGATCGACCGCTACGTCGAGGCGGAGCGGCAGATCGAGACAGAGCTCGCTCGGCGGCAGATCCGCGCCTGACGGACGCCCCGGGGGCCCGACCGACCGCACCATGTGCCGACGAGCCCGTTCGTCGGTCGGACGGCCGCGCTCGTGGTCATGGGCACATCGCGCACGCGTCACGGCCACCCTCCGGTGGTCGCTCAGGTGGTCGGCGCCGCCTGGAGCCCCACGATGGGCATGCCTCGGACCGGGATGGCGACACGCCGTCGCCGCTCGTCGGCGACGACCTGCTGGGCAAGGGCCGCGAGCCGGGTCATCTCGCACAGCGAGAAGCGCACACCGAGGTCCGCGAGCCGGTCGTAGTCGAGACCCCGGAACTCCGCGCGTGCCGCCACCGCGCACATCTCGTCGTACAGCTCCGGCCAGCCGATCCGACGACGCTGGTAGCAGTAGCGGATGAACGCCACCACCTCGTCGGGGATCCCCGCCAGTGCGTGCGCGCCCTCATCCACCGGCTCGGACGTGTCCGTCCACGCCGCTGCCGAGCCACCGATGCCATCTGCCACCTGATCCGTCGACACCCTCTCCCCTTGTCCTCTGGTCCGATCCCGGGCATGCCAAACCCACGTCGGGCATGGCATGGCCCACCTGATGTGCCCCGATGGTGCGCCACGGACACGACGACACTGGGCGTCGCCACGGTGTCCGTTCCGGGACCCTCCCTCGCCGCGTCGACCGCGGCGGTCCGTCGCCCTGAATGATAGGTCGGACGGCGCGCCACCGGAAGTGCGGCCATCCACCGACTTGTCCACCACCTTGTCCACAACCGGTCGGGACCCGACCGGACCGGTGGCCGAGCGAGCCCGCGCGGGGAGAGGTCAGGGCGCCCGCGAGGCTCGGTCCTCCTGGTCGTCCGTCCGCCAGCGGAGCCCCAGACCGGGCTCCGTGCCGGGAAGCCAGTGGCGCCCCTCGTCCATGACCAGGCCTTCGAACGGGTCTCGTGCCAGCAGCAGGTTGCCGTCCAGGTCGACCCAGTCCGCGAGCCCCGTGAGCGTCGCTGCGGCCGCGATGCCCACGCTCGTCTCCTCCATGCAGCCGAGCATCACCCGGAAACCCAGCTCGCGGGCACGTCGCATCATGACCAGCGCCGGGCCCACGCCGCCGCACTTGGCGAGCTTGACGTTGATGCCCGCGACGACCCCCACGAGGGCATCGAGGTCGTCGATGGTGACCGCGCTCTCGTCCACGACGATCGGGATGGGGCAACGTTCCTGGAGCCAACGCAGCTGGGGCAGCTGGCGCGCCGGGAAGGGCTGCTCGATGAGCTCCACGCCGAGCCGCTCCAGCTCGGGCACCAGGCGCAGGGCCTCATCCGGGGTCCAGCCGGTGTTGGCGTCGACCCGCAACGGGCCGGAGAACACCCCGCGGACCGCCTCGAGCGTCTCGAGGTCCGCCGCGCCACCCACCTTGATCTTGAGCGCCGGGAAGTCCGCCGCGCGGGCGGCACGCTCCGCGACCACGGCCGGTGCGTCGATGCCGATGGAGAAGTCCGTGGGCACGACCTGTGCCGGGGTCCCCAGGAGGTGCCACAGGGGCATGCCCAGGCCGCGCGCCACAAGGTCGTGGAGCGCGATGTCCACCCCGGCCTTGGCACCCCCGTGGTTGCCGAGGCTCGCGGCCATGATGCCGGCCGCCTCGGCCAGCCAGGCACGTGCCCCGGCCGCATCCGTGGGCGGGTCATCCAGCGCGCCGAGCGACTCCGCCAGCAGTGGCAGGACGACGCCGACCGTGGCCACCGTCTCGCCGTAGTAGGCGACCGGATAGGCCTCGCCGATGCCCGCGAGACCCGGCGTCGCGAGCTCCACGATGACCGTGGTCGCCTGCCGGTCGTCCTCGTGCCGGGCGATCCGGAACGGGTCGCGCAGGGGAAGGTGAAGGACCTGGGTCGTCAGGATCAGCTGCATCGATCGATGCTATCGGCTGGCGCGTCCGCTGGACAGGCCCGGGTCGCGCTCGATCGGTCGTCGGGTCGCTCGATCAGGCCTCGGGTCGAGCCTGACGCAGCAGCTCCGGGTCGGTGGCGATGGGGTACGCCCGCGCGGTGGCGCCGCCGTCCACGGGGATGACCGCTCCGGTCACGAACGAGGCCTCGTCCGAGAGCAGGAACGCGACGACCGCGGCGATCTCGGACGCGCGGCCCGCCCGGCCCAGCACCGCATACGCCTCGAACTGCCGCTGCGCGGCCGCGGGGTCATCGGCGGCCGCGATGGCATTCTCGTTCCAGGGGGTCCAGATGGCACCGGGCGCGACCGCGTTGGCCCGGATGCCGACCGGCCCATACTCCACGGCGACGTTCCGGGTGAGCGCCTCGATGGCACCCTTGGACGCCTCGTACGACGCCCAGCGCGGGAACGCCACCCGGGCATGGAGCGAAGAGATGGACACGATCGACCCGCCCAGCCCGTGTGCCAGGAACGCCCGCACCGCCTGCGAGGCGCCCCAGTACGTCCCCAGGACGTTGACGTCGATGAGCCGGCGGACCCACTCCGGGTCCGGTCGATGGACGGAGTCCTCCCCCACCACACCGGCGTTGTTGACCCAGCCACGCAGGGGCGCCTGCTCGCCCGCGAGACGCGCCGCCCGCGCGATGTCATCGACGTCGCCCGCGTCACCCGTGATCGCCGTGCCCGCATCCCCCCAGGCCGCGGCGGCCTCGACGGCGAGCGCCGGCACCAGCTCCAGTCCGACCACCCACCAGCCGTCCGCGATCAGCCGGTCCGCGATGGCGCGACCGATGCCCGCGCCAGCGCCCGTGACCACCACGCTCCTGTCCGACATCGTCGAGGCCTCCCTGTGTGGTGGGACACGACAGCGCCCCACCCTGACCGGAACTATCCCTTGACCGCGCCCGCCGAGAGGCCACGCAGCATGCCTCGCTGGGCGAACAGCGTGAGCACCGCGACCGGCACCACGAGCGTCAGCGAGGCTGCCGCCATCTGTCCCCAGTCGATGACGGCCGAGCCCACGAAGTTGACCAGGCCGACCGTGGCGGGCGTCGTGGCGCCACCTCCGAGGATGAACGGGATGAAGTACTCGCTCCACGCGGCGATGGCGATGAGCACACCCACGGTGAGCACCCCGGGGACGGCCAGCGGCAGGACGACCGTCACGAACGCGCGCGCTCGCGACGCTCCGTCGACCCGCGCCGCCTCCTCGATCTCCATCGGGATGTCCTCGAAGTACGAGGCGCACATCCAGACCGTGAACGGCAGCAGGCCCGACATGTACGCGAGCACGAGGCCGAGGTACGAGTTGGTGAGACGGAGCTGGTTGAAGAACAGGAAGAGCGGGATGATGAAGATGACCGGCGGCACCATCCGGCTGAACAGCAGCCAGCCGCCGAGGAAGCGGCGGCCAGGGAACCGGCCACGCGCGAAGGCATAGCCCGCGGGGACCCCGATGACCAGCGTCGCGACGGTCGTCGCCACCGTGATGATCACGGAGTTGCCGAGCGATCCCAGGAACGGCCCATCGAGCAGCTGCTCCCAGCTCTTGAACGACAGGGGCGAGATGATCTTGGGCGGGATGGCGGTCGCATCCACCTGGCGCTTGACCGAGGTCAGGATGATCCACAGGTAGGGCACGATGGCCACGATCATGCCCACCAGCAGGATCGTGATGCTGATGATCGAGACGCGTCGCGCATGTCGATGCATCAAGCGGACCTCCGGGTGGCAGGGACCCGAGCGGCGCCCTGGGCGTGCCTCATGACCAGCGCCGCCGGACGAGGTAGACGATGAGCAGCGAGACCGCGATCATGGCGATCATCACGATTCCCCACGCCGCGGCGTAGCCCACCCGGTGGTACAGCAGGCCCGTGTTGTAGATCTGGAGGTTGATGGGCGTGCTCGCGAGTCCCGGCCCGCCACCGGTCAGCTGCTGGATGCCCTCGAACTTGCGGAAGGCATCCATGAACCGCAGCACGACCACGACCAGGAGCACCGGTCGGATCCAGGGCAGGGTGATGTGCCAGAACGTGCTGCTGCGGCCCGCGCCGTCCACGGCGGCTGCCTCCTTGAGCTCCCGGGGCACCGTCAGCAGCGCGGCCAGGATGAGGATCGCCTGGAAGGGCACGCTGGTCCACGCGTCCGCGATGATGACCACGGGCATGGCCAGGGTCGGGTCGCCCAGCCACACGGGCGTCGGCAGGCCGAGGATCGACAGGCCGTAGTTGATCCAGCCCGCGTCGTTGTGGAACATGGCGCGCCACGTGAGCGCCACCACCACCGGCGCGGTCATGATGGGCAGCAGGTACAGCGTCCGGACGAGGCCCACGCCCCGGAACGAGCGCTCCATGAGGATCGCGAGCCCGAGCCCCACCGTGGTGGGGATGAACGTCGTGGCCAGGACCAGATAGGCCGTGTTGATGATGACGATGGGCGTCTGGCGATCCCGCATCAGCTCGCCGAAGTTGTCGAGGCCGATGAAGCGCCAACCGTCCATGCCCCGGACGAGGTCGTAGTTGGTGAAGGCGAGGCCGATGGTGATCGCGAACGGCACGGCCGTCACGAACAGCATCACGATGAGTGCCGGCCACGCCGCGATCTGGAGGAAGAAGCGCTCGCCGAGCGCGCCGACGGAACGGCCCCCGCCAGTGGCGGGGGCCGGAGCGCGCACCCCGGTCGGGGTGCGCGCCGCAGGTTCGGTGGAGGGAACGGTCAGCCTAGAACTCCGGGAAGTCCTTGGGGTACCCGGCGTCGGTCATGATCGCCTGGATGCCCGCGCCCATCTCGGCCATCACCTCGGCGACCGGTCGGTCGGTGGTGATGAGCTCCTGGAGGCCCTGCTGGATCGGCGGGATGATCGCCACGCCCTCCGGGATGAAGGGCAGCAGGGTCACGTTGGGGTGCTGGAGGATGTGGGTCAGCGCCTCGGGGAACGTCGCCGGCAGGGCCGCGATCGTGGCGGGATCCTGGAGCACCGACAGCCGCGAGGGGGTCAGCAGGACACCCGCCTGTGCGGCGGCGGCCTGCGTCTCCTTGGAGGTCAGGTACTGGACGAGCTGCCAGGCGGCCTCCTTGTTCTCGGAGGCGTTGTTGATCCAGATGCCGAACGGCTGGACGAGCGCGCAGTGGTCAGGGTTGACCTCCTGGCACGGCAGCGACCAGAACGCCGACTCCTCTGCGACGAGCGACGTCTCGGGGTTGAGGACCTCGGGGATCGTGCTCGAGTCGTCGTGCCACATGGCCACCCGACCCTGCTGGAACGCCTGGAGGCAGTCGGTCACCTTGTAGGTGCTGATGCCCTCGGGCGCCGCGGTGGTCAGGATCTCCCGCCAGAAGTCGCCGAAGGCGCTGGCATAGGGCTCCTCCGCGAGCAGGACCGACCAGTCCTGGCGGAAGTAGTTGCCCGTGACCGGGTTGTCGTAGGGGTAGAACCACTGCCACAGCTGGAACGCGTCGTAGAGCGCCTGGCTGATGTCAGCACGCACGCAGAAGCCGGCGTGGTCATCGGTGGTCAGCCGCTGCGCGTAGTCCAGCAGCTCCGCGGGGTCGTTGGGCGGCGCGGTGATACCGGCCTCCTCGAACATCCGGGTGTTGTAGTACAGCAGGCCGCCGCCCGTCTTGGAGGCGATGCAGTAGTTGACGCCGCCCTGCTGGCAGGCCGCCTGGACGGCCGGTGCGATGTCGCCGAACTCGTAGTCGGCGGACGTGAGGGTCGGGTCGTTGATGAGGTCATCGAGGGGCGCGACGCCCGACACACCGAGGTAGGCGCCGATGTTCTCGGAGCCCGTGAAGAACACGTCCAGCGACGAGTCCTTGGCCGCGAGCTGCAGCGGGATCTTCTGGTCCTGCGCGGCGACCGGCTGCTGGACGTAGTTGACGGTGATGCCCGTCTGCGCCGTGAAGTCGTCCATGAGCGTCTTGTAGTAGTCGTACTCAGGGATCGCCGAGTACGTCGACAGGTTGAGGGTGACACCCTCGAACGGCTTTGCTGGATCCTGTGCGAGGGCGGCCGGGGCCACCGCGATGGCACTTGCCGCGAGCACACCGACGGTCGCCAACGCGACCACCGGGCGCCGCCGGCCGTGACCGGAACGGATCATCTGAGCTCCTCCTCGAAGCGACTTGGGTGATCCTGGTGCCGGGAGCCACGCCCACCGCCAGCGTGCCCCTGATGCCACGAACGGGACGACGATGCTCGCCGCCCCGCCTGCGCTCCAAGGTCTCTGGGTCGATGTGCGCCGCTCGCCGGATGTCCGGTCACACCCGGGCCAACGTTGCGGATCGAGTATGGCACGGTTGCAGTACCGGATGTCAAGATACCAAGATATCGTATGCCATCTGCGGGCTGGGGCCGGTGCAGCGCCCTGGGCCGCTTCGGGGTCGAGGGCCGCTCCGGGGTCGAGGGGCCGCTCCGGGGTCGAGGGGCCGCTCCGGGGTCGAGGGGCCGCTCCGGGGTCCCTCGACGCGGATGGTCGCCGAAGCGGACGGATGCCGATACATGGGGATCAGGTGGCTGGCCCGGGCCTGGGTCGGGTGCCGCGCCGTGGCCGGGTGCCGCGCCGTGGCCGGGTGCCGCCCCGCCAGGCGATCGTTCAGGTTCGTCGAACAGGAACGGCTCCGGTGCAGGGTCCCGAGCCCTCGGCGGGCCTCCCGGACCCGGATGAGCCGCCGATCGTGCAGCTGAAGCTGAACATCCGTCGGGATGCGGACGCTGTGACGCCTGGAAGCGACGCCGGAGGCCCCGACGGGCCGCGAACCGTGCAGGACACCGGGTCACGTTCGACGAACCTGAACATCCGTGTCGCGGCACCCGCCACGCGATCGCCTCCCATCCATCGGCACCTGTCCACGAAGCTGAGCATGGTGTCCAGGGGCTCGGCGATCTCGGTGCCCAGCACCTCCCTGCGCGGGAGCCCTTGCGCGACGCTCCGACACGCGTTCACGAGCACGCGATACGCCCAGGCCTCGAACCGACCCGGGTCTCGCAGGCCGGGTAGCTGGCGCCAGATCCGGACGAGCGCCCGCTGGGTCGCATCCTCGGCGTGGCCGGAGTCGCGGAGGATGCCCAGCGCCACACGGAGGAAGCGCGGCGCGAGCGCGATCGCCAGCTCGCGGAACGCCGCCTCATCACCCGCCTGCGCCCGGACCACGAGGGCCCTGTCCATCGCACCGCCATCGTGCCGATCGCCCCCTCGTGGGGACTCTGCACTGTATGACGCGTCAGCGGTCGCCGGTGACTCGATCTTCGGCGGATGCCGGCAGCGATGGCGGTATCGGCCGGATCCTGTACTGCCCACCAGGGGTGCGACGACCGGCGACGGCACTCCCGGACCCCGAGCCTCCTACAGCCGGCCGCGGCCCTCGGGCAGCTCGACGAGGATGATGGTCACGCCGTCGGGCGCACGGCAGACCTGCACCTTGATCACACCGCCGTCCGGCAGCCGCTGTGGCACCAGCTCGGATCTCGGCGGATAGCCGCCCGCGCGGAGTCGCTCCACGATCGCCTCGATGCCCGTGACGCGCAGGTTCACGGACAGGATGCCGGCATCCCATGGCTCGCGGTCGACGGTGGTCCTGCCCTGGGGCTGCGAGAAGCGCACCAGCTCCAGCTCGGACCCATCGGGACAGGACACCACCACGGCATGGACCCTCGGGTCGGGGTATCCGAACAGCGCCGAGATGGCGGCCGGGTCATGGTCGTCATCGAAGGTCACCCGCAGACCGAGCAGATCGCGGTAGTAGCGGACCGCCTCGTCGAGGTCGCTCACGCTGATTGCGGGGTGGAACACGCCCGCCACGGTGCCTGCCATCGGGAACCTCCGCCATGTGCTGCCAGCATCGGCCAGGCCGGCTCGGCTGGACTGCGCTGGAATATCGTATCTTGCGTGCCGGGCCCGGCGGAGGCCCGACCGGGCCGGATGGACGGCCCCCACCCTCCGGAGGCGGCCGTGACCAGCGACCCGGCGATCGTGACCAGCGCGACCCCCAGCCACTGGCGCATCACCGCGCTGGACACCGGCACGTCCCACCTGGACCAGTCGATGCTCACCTACACGGTCGGTGTCGGCACGCTCGTGCGCATCCCGCGTGTCATGTGGCTGCTCCAGGGGCCCACCACGGTCATCGTGGACACCAGCGTGCCGATGCGCCGCCGCCCGTCGGAGTTCATCGGCGAGGAGTTCAGCCGCAGCCGCGCCCAGGAGCCCGCCAACGCGCTGCGTGACGCGGGTGTGGACCCACGCGACGTGGAGCACGTGGTGCTCACGCATCTCCACTGGGACCACGCCGGCAACTGCGACCTGTTCCCGGAGGCGCGGGTCATCGTCCAGCGCGAGGAGCTGCGCTACGCCATCGATCCCGGGCGCTTCTTCCGCAAGTCGTTCCTGTCACCCCGCTCGGGCTGGGGCACGCCACCCTGGATGCTGCCCGACATCGACACCGTGGACGGCGAGACGGAGCTGGCGCCCGGCCTGCGGCTCGTGCCCACACCGGGCCACACCCCCGGATCGCAGGCGCTCGTCGCGGACACGGAGCTGGGCTCGTTCTGTATCGCGGGTGATGCCATCAGCCTGTACGCGAACATCGAGCAGGACATCCCACCCGGCTTCCATGTGGATGTGGACGATGCGGTCGACTCCATGGACCGGCTGCGTGGTCTGGCCGACCACTTCCTCCCCTCGCACGACTACGAGGTCCTGTCGGGCGGTCTCATCACGCCCATCGGGGCGGTCCACGCATCCCGACCCCGCTACGTCGCGCCGGTGGTCGAACCGTGGGATCCCGCGCCGGATCCTGCCCCCGACGCCGGTCCGCCGGCCGATCCGGTGTCCGACGGAGGCGACGCCTGATGCGCGCCGTCCGCCTGCCCGCCGTCGGCGCCCGATCACTCGAGCTCACGGACATCCCCGTCCCCGAGCCGGGCCAAGGCCAGGCACGCATCGCGGTCACGGGCGCCGGCCTGTGCGGCACGGACCTCCACATCCTCCACGGCGACTACAGCAGCCGTCCGCCCGTGACGCTCGGCCACGAGGTGGCCGGGCGGGTCGACGCCGTGGGCGCGGATGTCGACCCGTCGTGGATCGGCGCGCTGGTGGCACCAGAGACCGCCTTCGGGACGTGCGGGCTGTGCCGCTCCTGTCGGGTCGGCAGGCCGATGCTGTGCGCCGAACGGCTGTCCATCGGCTCCGGTGTCGATGGTGGGTTCGCGGAGGCGGTGATCGTGCCGGCTCGCCTGCTGCACCGCCTGCCGGACTGGCTGGATGACCACGCCGGCGCGCTCATGGAACCGCTCGCCTGCTGCTGCAACTCCCTGTCCGACCCGGCTGCGCTCGACGCGGGTGACCGGGTGCTGGTGCTGGGCGCGGGTCCTGTGGGGCTGCTGGCCGCCCAGGTGGCACGGGCCGCAGGCACGAGCGTGACGCTCGGTGGCACGTCCGCCGACGAGGAGCGGCTCGCCATCGCGCGGGCCATCGGCCTGGAGACCCTGGTCGTCGACACCCCCGAAGGCAGCGCCACGCTCGAGGCCTGGGGCGCGGGACGGACCGTGGATGTCGTGGTGGAGTGCGCGGGCGTCGGCGCCGCGGTCTCGACCGCGCTGCGGGTGGTGCGCCCCGGCGGCACGCACATCCAGATGGGCCTGTTGTCGGGCGACGTGAGCATCCCCTTCGGCCTGGTCGTGACCAAGGAGGTCCGGGTTCGTGCCGGCTTCGGCAGCTCACCCGCGTCGTGGTGGCGTGCCGTGGACCTGGTGACCGCGCGAGCCGTGGACCTGACACCGCTCGTGAGCGCGGTGCTGCCGCTCCGGGACTGGTCGGTGGCGTTCGAGCGGATGGCCAGCCGCACCGGCCTCAAGACGGTGCTCGACCCGCGCATCGCCTGAGCCACCAGGCCCCGGCCGGGTCGACCGACCCGAGGCCCGAACGATCGCCGCTGGAGCGGCGCGGCGATCAGCCGACGGCCACCAGCGGGTCGTGGTCGGGCGCCACCACGCGCGCGCCGCTCTCGCCCACGGTCTGGATGCCACAGCCGTCCCGGAACCGGAGACCCGTGCCCCACTGGTCGAGACGCGCATCGTGGATCCCGTTGGCGCCCCTTATGGCCGGCTGGGGCCAGATGGTGAGCAGCACGAACTCCGAGGTGGAGCGGTTGCGGAGGCGATGGAACGTGCCCGCGGGCACGAACACCACACCACCCTCGCGCAGCGTGAAGGTCGTGTGGCCCTCCCCGGTGTCGGGGTGGCCGCCAAGGTCCACGAACGCCTCGCCCGAGACCGCGTAATAGATCTCGTCGTTGTCAGGGTGGTTGCCGCCACCCAGGTCGTACTCGGGGTCCACGGTGCCCCGGTTGAGCAGCAGGTCGTGGCCGCCCGTGATCTCGCGGCCGAGGACGTGCTGCGAGTGGTAGCCCGGCTCCTCGGGGTGGGTGAACGGCTCGATGTCGTTGGAGTCGAGCACCAGGAATGGCTGCTGGCTCATCGGGGATCCCTCCTGTCGGTCGGTGGTCGGGTGGGTGACGGGCGTCTGGATCGGTGGACCGTCGTAGGTCACCAGGTGGCGTCCATGCCAGGCAGGCTCCCGCCCGCGTTGAACGCGAGATTGCCGCCATCCACGGGCAGGTTGACGCCCGTGACCATGGAGCTGGCGGGTGAGGCGAGGAACAGGATCGGCCCCACGACCTCCTCCGGCTCGCCCATGCGACCCATGGGGATGCCCCCGACCATCCGGTCGACGGTCCGGCGACGAGCGGGGTCTGCGACGAGCCCACGCAGCCCGGCGTTGAGGAACTGGCAGGGCAGGATCGAGTTCACCCGGATGCCCCGGGGCGCCCACTCGACCGCGAGCTCACGGGTCAGCTGGTCGACGCCCGCCTTGCTGACGCCGAACGCCAGGTTGCCACGGCCCAGCGCCGAAGCGCCCGAGATGGAGCTCACATTGACGATGCTGCCGCCACGGCCGTCCCGCGCCATCAGCTTCGCGGCCTCCTTGGCATGCATCAGGTAGCCCGTGAGATTGACCCGCAGCACCCGCTCCCAGGTCTCGATCGGGTAGTCCTCGCTGGCCGCCTGATGCGGGTTGATTCCGGCGTTGTTGACGAGCACATCGAGACGGCCCCAGGCGCGGTCGGCGGCCGTGAAGGTGGCGCGCACGAACGCCTCGTCCGACGAGTCGCCCGCGAGCGTGAGACAGGGTCCCTCGGCTTCCACCAGGCGTCGCGTCTCGTCCAACGCCGCAGGATCGAGGTCCGTGAGCATGACCTGGGCGCCGGCCCGCGCGAACCCGACGGCGGTCGCCCGTCCGAACGCACCACCCGCGCCGGTGATGACCGCGACCCGCTCGTCGAGTCGGAACAGGGCCGGGCCGACCGGCAGCCCTGGGGCTGGCAAAGGCATACGTCTCGCTCCTGGGGCCGACGCACCCGGGTCCGCCATGGTCCCGTGGGTCGGCATCACGTCATATACCATATCTTGCGATATCCGGAACCGTCCGAACACCTATCATCGGCGGGATGACGGGCGGGCCTGTCCCGTCCTGGAGGCACGTCATGGCAGAGGGACGGACGCAGCGCGGGGCGCGCGCGGCAGGGGCCGGTGTGGCGGGGGGCGCCGAGGGAGGGTCGGGAGCGCTCATCTCGCGGCTGGACCTGCGCACCTACAAGCTGGCGGTGTACGACGCGCTGCTGGAGATGATCGTGTCACTCGAGCTGCCGCCGGGCGAGCGCCTGGTGGAGAGCGACCTCGCGGGTCGCCTGGGGGTCTCCAAGACGCCCGTCCGGGAGGCGCTGGCGCTGCTGGAGGCCGATGGCCTGGTCGAGTCGACGCCATATCGCGGCGCGTCCGTGCGCTGGCTCTCGATGAACGAATCGGAGGAGCAGGGCTATCTCGTGGACGCGCTCGAGATGCCCGCATACCCGATGGTCATCGAGCGCATCACGAAGGCCGAGCTGGCCACCGTGGGCAAGGTCGCGGAGCGGCTCAAGCGCGCTCGCAAGGCTCGGGATCGACGCCAGTTCTCGGAGCTGGCGGGTGAGATCCACGAACGGCTGTTCGCCTGCACCGGCTATCCACGGCTGCTCGCGCTCATCCACCAGGTGCTCGGGCCGGTCGGGCGGCGCTATGACGCGGCGCTCGTCTTCCCGTTCGAGGACAGCTGGGACCTGCTGCGGGACATGGCCGTCGCACGCTACGAGGCCGTGCGCACACGCGACCTCGACACGGTCGTGCGGACCGTCCGCGACTTCCGGGGCCAGATGCAGGTCGTGGCCCGCCAGCGGTCGTTGCTGCCCGAGGTCGCCCGGTACTTCCGGGAGGACTGAGGGCCGGGTGTGCGTCGCAGGCGCGGCGGATGGCCCAGGCGTCGGGCCGTGGGTCAGGCACCCGGGACCATGACCACCTTGAGGTGGCGCCGCTGCCGCTGGGCATCGAACGCCTCCGCGAACGCAGCCAGCGGATAGCGGCCCGGCGCCAGTCGCTCCAGCCCGAGATGACCGACCAGCTCCACGGCGCGCGCGTGGGTGAAGGGGTTGAGCGCGGCACCCAGGATGGTCAGCTCACGGGCATAGATGTCGTTGGCACGCACGGGCGTGACCGCGTCCGGGTGCGCCACGCCATAGACCAGGATGCGCGCATGACGCGCCGCGAGGTCGATGGCCGTGGCCAGGCCGGTCGGGCTGCCGGCCGCCTCGATGACCTGGTCGAAGCCGTGACCGCCGGTCGCAGCGAGCGCGGTGTCACGCCACCCCTCCGCGTTCGGGTCGATGACCAGGTCAGCGCCCCCGGCCGCTGCCGCCGCGCGTCGGGGAGCATCCGGCTCGAGCACCACGATGGGCCCGACGCCGGTCAGTCGCGCGAGCGCGAGCAGCATCAGCCCCGCAGGCCCACTGCCGATGATGCACAGCGGCAGACCGGACATCGGCTGGAGCCGGTCGATGCCGTGGATGCCACATCCGACGGGCTCGGCCATGCAGGCGACCACCGGGTCCACGCCCGCGGGCACCCGGTACGCGAGTCGCGCCGGCACCACGACCGACCCGGCCATGCCACCGTCCAGGTGGACGCCGAACGCCCGCTTGGAGGGGCACAGGTGCTCCCACCCGAGCCGGCAGTAGCGACAGGCGCCGCAGTACAGGTGCGGCTCGATGGAGACATGGTCGCCCTCGCCGAGGCCCTCCACGCCGCTCCCCAGCTCCGCGACCAGCCCCGCGATCTCGTGGCCCAGGACGGTGCCGGGTCGAGCGGCGTAGGCACCCTCGAGGATGCGCGCGTCGGTGCCACAGATCCCCACCGCGAGGGGTGTCACGCGGACCTCGCCGGGCCCTGGTCGCGGGACGGGTCGCACACCCAGCGCCAGCCGGCCGCTCCCCTCGTAGCGGACGCATGCCTCGGTCGTCATGGACGGGCTGTACGCGGGTGGATCATTCCGTACATCATATCTTGGTGATGGTGGCGGCCAGCGGCAGCGAGGGGACCCCGGACGTGGTGTGCATCGGCTCGGCCGCGCTCGACGTGCTGCTGACGGTCGAGCGACTGCCGGGTGCCGATGACCGCGTCGCGGCGACCGACGGCATGATGGCAGGCGGCGGCCCTGCCGCGACGGCGGCCGTGACGCTCGCCCGGCTGGGTGCCCGTGTCGCGATCGTGGCGCGCATCGGCGACGACCTGACGGGTCGCATCATCCGGGAGCAGCTGGTGGACGAGGGCGTCGACGTGCGATGGCTCGTGGTCGGTGGCGACGTTGCCCGCTCCGCCCTCTCGAGCGGCGTCATCCGACGCGGTCCACCACCGACCCGCAGTCTCGTGGCGCTCCCCGCGCACCCCGCGCTGACCATCGACGCACTGGCACCCGGCGCCCTGGAGGTATGCCGCGCGGCTGCCTGGATCCACGTGGACCACGCCGGTTGGCCGCTGGTCACCGGTCTGCGGACGCGTGGGGTCACCACCCGGGTGTCGGTCGATGGCGGCAACCCCCTCGCCGATCTCGACCTGTCACGGGTCGCGCTGTACGCCCCGTCGATGCAGGAGCTGCGTCGCTGGACCCGGGCGCCGGATGACGAGACGGCCCTCGGCGACGCCCTGGACGCTGGCGCGCGCGTCGTCATCGCCACACGCGGCGCGGAGGGAGCGAGCTATGCGGGCGCCTGTGACCCGGACGCGCCATGGCCCGTCGACACAGACCCGGAGCCGTCATCGATGAGCGCGTCGGGGCACGCCCAGGGCGACGCACGGACGGCCAGGTCGGCGTCCCGCTGGCGGCTCGATGTGTCGGCGTACCCCGTCGAGGCTCGCAGCACACTGGGGGCCGGCGATGTCTATCACGGCGCGCTGCTCGCCGCGCTCCATGGCGGTGCGACCATCCGGCGGGCGATGACGGAGGCGTCGGTCGCCGCCGGCCTGTCCTGTCTCGCGCTCGATGGACGGAGCGCCATCCCCGATCGTCCATCGCTGGAGACCGCGCTCGGTGCATGGTCCCCTGCCCCATCAGTCGCCCGGAGGTCCGATGCCTGAGACGTCGTCCACACCCGCTGCCGCAGCCGCGAACGCACCCGCCCTCGCAGCCCTCGCCCGACCATCCGGCGGGTTCGCGATGGTCGCGCTCGACCAGCGCATCTCGCTCGAGGCGATGTTCCTGGCCGCGGGTCGCGCATCGACCAGCGCCGATCTCGACGCGTTCCGGGATCAGGTGCTGGAGGCCGCCGCGGGCCATGTCTCGGCCGTGCTGCTGGAGCGGGGCTATCTGGGACGTACCGGCATCACCCGCTGGCCGGCCGATCGGCCGGCGCTCATCCTCGCGGCCGATGACCTGCGCCAGGTCATCGGGTCGCCCGCCCAGGACGCCGAGATCGACCACGACGCGGTCGGTGTGGCGCCACAGCTCGGCGCGACCGCGCTCAAGCTGCTGATGCCCTGGATGGCCGGTGCCGATGAGGAGACCCATGCCCGCC
>CAZYTQ010000067.1:0-17054 GCA_964650135.1 uncultured Anaerolineaceae bacterium
CCGCGCGTCGCATCCACGTGGCGCGCGGCGGAGATCCTCGATGCCGAGCAGGAGAACACCGCGACCATGATCTCCCGCGAGATGGGCAAGACCATCGGCACCGCACGGTTCGAGGTCGGCAAGTCCGCCAAGGGGATGCGCTTCTACGCCGACAGCGCTGCCACCTTCCTCGCGGATGAGCATCCCGTGGCGCCCGGTGACGTGGGCGCGAGCGCGGCCATCGTGCGTTACCAACCCATCGGCACCATCCTCGCCGTGATGCCCTGGAACTTTCCCTTCTGGCAGGTGATGCGCTTCGCGGCACCCGCGCTCATGGCGGGCAACACGGGACTGCTCAAGCACGCCTCGAACGTGCCACAGTGCGCCCTCTACCTGGGCAGCCTGTTCGAGCGCGGGGGGTTCCCGCCAGGCGCCTTCCAGACGTTGCTGCTGGAGGGCGGCGACGTGGTGCCGCTCCTGGACGATCGACGCGTCCGTGCGGTGACCCTCACCGGTTCCGTGGCCGCCGGTGCGGCCGTCGCCGCTGCGGCCGGGCACAACATCAAGAAGTCCGTGCTGGAGCTGGGCGGCACCGACGCGTTCATCGTGATGCCGTCCGCGGACCTCACCAAGGCCATGGACATGGCAGTCAATGCACGAGTCCAGAACAGCGGCCAGTCATGCATCGCGGCCAAGCGTTACTTCATCCACGACGACGTGTACGGCGCGTTCGAGCAAGGGTTCGTCGAGCGTATGACGGCCCTGCGGCCCGGCGATCCGTTCGCCGATGGCACGAGCTACGGGCCGTTGGCGACCGAGCAGGTGCGCCGCGACGCCCATGCCATGGTCGAAGACGCGCGCGCACACGGTGCCACGGTCCTCACCGGCGGCGTGATACCCGACGGCGCCGGTTGGTACTACCCAGCCACCGTGCTGACCGGTGTCACGCCAGCCATGCGCATCGACCGAGCCGAGTGCTTCGGCCCCGTGGCAAGCCTGTTCCGGGTATCCAGTCTGGACGAGGCCATCGAGCGGGCCAACGACTCCGACTTCGGGCTCAGCTCGAGCGTCTGGACCACCGACGGCCAGGAGATCGCACGGGTGGCGGACGAGCTGGCGGCAGGTGGCGTGTTCATCAACGGCAACACGGCCTCGTTCCCGCAGCTGCCCTTCGGGGGCGTCAAGGATTCCGGCTACGGACGCGAGCTTGCCGCGTTCGGCATCCGTGAGTTCACCAACATCAAGACCATCTGGCAGGCCTGACCCACCGGCCACTCCAAGGGCAGGCCGCCGAGCGGCGCCGACCCGAGGCTCCTCACGCGCCGGTGACGAACACTCAGACGCCCGGAGCGGCCGCCTCGGCCGTCTCCAGCGGCGCGCCCCGGGTGGCGATGCGCTCCACGACCGCCCGCGTGGTCACCCACGCGTCGGCGGTGCCGCGTGGCAGCTTGACGCGCACCTGGTTGGTGGCCGCGGTCACGCCGCCGATGGGCACACCCGGGATGCGATCACCCGGGCCTGCGGGTGCCAGCGCGCGCAGCACGGCCGATCGCGCCCAGCCATCCGGGAACCGCACCACCAGCTGGCCGTCCTCCCGCGACAGGGAGCTGATGCCCGCTGCCTCGGCGGTGGCCCGCAGCCGAGCCACCTGCAGCAGCCGCTCCACGGGTGGTGGCACGACACCGAACCGGTCGATCAGCTCGGCGCGCACGGCGGCCAGCTCGGCATCGGTGGACACCCCGCCGAGGCGCCGGTAGAGCTCCAGCTTCGCCGGCTCGTCGGCCACGTAGTCGTCCGGGAGATGGGCATCGATGGGCAGGTCGATGACGGTCTGGAGGCGCTGGTGGCGGGCGGGTCGATGCTCGAACTCGGCCTTCTCCTCCTCGACCGCCTCGGCCAGCATCCGGGTGTACAGGTCGAAGCCGACGGCGGACATGTGGCCGCTCTGCTCGCCACCCAGGATCTCGCCGGCACCCCGGATCTCCAGGTCCGCGAGCGCGATCTGGAACCCGGCACCCAGCTCGGACGCGTTGAACACGGCCTGGAGCCGCTTCCGCGCGACATCGCTCAGTCGCTCCCGGCGTCGATACAGCAGGTACGCGTATGCCCTCCGACTGGACCGCCCCACCCGGCCCCGGAGCTGGTAGAGCTGGGCGAGCCCGAGCGCATCCGCCCGGTCGATGATGATGGTGTTCGCGTTCGGGATGTCCAGTCCGGACTCGATGATCGTGGTGCACACGAGGATGTCGTGGTCGCCCCGCGCGAACGCGATCATGACCCGCTCGAGCACGCCCTCGGGCATCTGGCCATGGCCCACGGCGATGCGCGCCTGGGGCAGCAGTCGACGCAGCTGCTCCGCCTGGGCCTCGATGGTCTCGACCCGATTGTGGACATAGAACGCCTGACCGCCCCGGTCGAGCTCGCGCAGCAGGGCGTCCTTGACGAGCCCCGCGGATGCCTCCGCGACCCGGGTCTGGATGGGCAGCCGGTCCTCGGGAGGCGTCTCGATGACGCTCATGTCTCGTACGCCGACGAGCGCCATGTTCAGGGTGCGCGGGATGGGCGTCGCGGACAGGGTCAGCACGTGGACCTCGGTCCTGAGCTGCTTGAGGCGCTCCTTGTGGGCGACCCCGAAGCGCTGCTCCTCGTCCACGATGAGCAGGCCCAGGTCCCGGAAGCGGATCTCCTTGCCCAGCAGCTTGTGGGTCCCGATGACCAGATCGACCGAGCCGTTGGCAAGCCCCGCGACCGTCGCCTTCTGCTCCCCAGCGGGCACGAACCGACTGAGCATCCGCACCGTGACCGGGTACGCCGCGAAGCGCTGCTGGAAGGTGGCCAGATGCTGGGCCGCGAGCACGGTCGTGGGCACCAGGACCGCCGCCTGCATCCCCTCCTGGATGGCCTTGAACGCCGCACGGATGGCGACCTCGGTCTTGCCGTAGCCCACGTCGCCCACCACGATGCGGTCCATCGGGCTCGAGCGCTCCAGGTCCGCCTTGACCTCCAGCACCGCACGCAGCTGGTCGGGCGTCTCCTGATATGGGAAGGCGGCCTCCATCTCCGCCTGCCACGGCGTGTCGTCGCCGAACGGACGGCCCTGCGCGGACGCACGTGCCGCGTACAGCGCGAGCAGGTCCTTGGCAAGGTCCTTGACCGCCTTGCGGACCCGGGTCCGCGCGCGTTGCCACTCTCCACCGCCGAGTCGCGACAGGGCGGGTGACTCGCCACCCGCGTAGCGCGTCACGCGCGCGATCTGCTCGACGGGCACCCAGATGCGATCGGTACCCGCGAAGTGGAGCTCCAGGAAGTCGCGCGCCTCGCTTCCCTCCCCACCTCCCGACCGGCGCACGAGCCCGGCATAGCGCGCCACGCCGTGGTCCACGTGGACCACCATGTCGCCCGGGGTCAGCCGCTCCAGGACGTCCTTGGGCACGACCCGTCGAAGCGCCCGCGGCCGACGCACGCGGACCGTCCCGAACAGCTCCCGGTCGGTGACCACCAGGACCTGCTCAGGGCCACCCTCGAAGCCGCCGTTGAGGCTCCGGGCGATGAGCGCCAGGCCACCCGGTGGTGGTGCCTCCGCTAGGTCCGCCCGGGGTGTCGCGATGATGTCCGCGTCCGCGAGCAGCTCCGCGATGCGCGCCGACTGGTCCGATGCGAGCACGACCCGCGCACCCTCGACCCGCCAGCGACGCACCGTGTCCGCGATGCTGCCGATGGGCGCCGGCGGCAGCACGGGTTCGCGCCAGCCGAAGGGGTTGCCACCGGGCGGCGCACCCTCCGCCTCTGGCTCCCAGGTCAGGGACAGGCTGCGCGCCTCCACCAGGGCCTTCTTCCACGCGCGTGGCTCGGGGTACACCGCGGGCCAGCCGGCCAGCAGCTCCCCGGCACGCTCCAGGTCCGAGCGTCGTTCGTCGGCCTGAACCCACAGCGCCTGGGCCGCCGCGTCCACGTCGCCGGGCTCATCGATGATCCACGCCGCGTCCCCGAGGTGGTCGAGGGCCGTGGCGGGTGCGAGATACCCCGCCCAGGTCTCGGCCGCATCACCCAGGCTGCCCGTCTCCAGCAGCGCGAGATCCGCCGCGAGGCGATCCGGCAACCGTGACGCGAGCCGTCCCAGACGCGCCCGCAGTCGCTCGCCGGTCCCCTCGTCCAACAACAGCTCGCTGGCCGGCAGCAGGACCACCGAATCGACCGGTCCGACACCCCGCTGGTCCGCGGGGTCGAACGCCCGGACGCTCTCCACCTCGTCGCCGAACCACTCGATGCGCACCGGCAGCGGGTGACCGGCCGGGAACACGTCCACGATGCCGCCACGGCGCGCCATCTCGCCACGGCCGCCGACCTCGGCGGTCATCTCGTAGCCCAGGTCATGGAGCGTGCGCAGCAGCCGGTCCTGCGAGAGGCGCGCGCCGGGCCGGACGGTCATCGGCTCGCCGGGCAGCTGGTCGGGGTGGAGCGTGCGCTGGAACAGCGCCTGGACCGACGCGACGAGGATGCGTGGCGTTCCCGAGCGCCACGCAGCGAGGGTGGCGACGCGGCTGGCGCTCTCGTCCCGCACCAGCTCCGAACGCTCCCAGGCGAGCGCGGTGCGTGGCTCGAGCGTGACCACGGCCGTCGGATCCCCCAGCCACGCGGCCAGCTCCTCCGCCACGCGATCGGCGATCTCCGAGTCCCGGGCGACCCATACGAGACGGGTGCCCTGAGCTGCCGTCGCGATGGCCGCGGCCAGATACGACTTGGCGCCATGTGGCATCGCCCCGTACGTGACGTGTCGGCGGGTCGTCGCGCGTGCCAGTCCATCCGTGCCACCAAGGCGTGCCGCAAGCTCGGTCAGCTGCTGCGTGCCGGCGAGCAGACGGGCGAGCGGCGACAGGTCGGGCAGACGATGCCGGCCGCCGGACGGGCGTTCGGTGGCGTCCGGTGTGCCGCGCGCGGCGATGCGCTCCGCGACCTGCGCGTCGATGCGTCGGTCGCGGCCACGACGCCCCCGGAGGCCCGTGGGCTGGCTCATCGGTGGGGGTCACCCTCGCCCCGCGGCAGGAGTCGCCGCCAGCCGGTCGTCCGGCGCACGATGCCGTCGGCGTCGGGCGTGGGGGTCGCTGGCGCACCGCCCGTCGGCGCACCGCGCTCGGCCGCGCCGCCGGTCGTCCCGTGGCCGTCGGAGGCCCCCCGTCCAGCGGTCGGAGCCGTGCCGGTCGACGCATCGGTCGATGCGCGCGGCGTGAGCTCGGGCACCGGCAGTCGCCAGGCGTTGAACCGGTCGGCCGCGCGGGTCGGTCCATCGAGCGCCCATGTCTCGATCGCGTCCGCGGCGGCGTCCAGGAGGGTGTCCATCTGCGCTCGTTCGTCTGCGGTGAAGTCGTTGAGCACGTGGTCGATCGCCGAGCCACCATGGCCGCCGATGCCGACCCGCAACCGAGCGAACTTCTGTGTCCCCATCTCGGCCACGATCGAGCGCAGCCCGTTGTGGGTCCCCGCGCTGCCCTCCGCACGCATCCGGAGCCGCCCGAACGGGAGGTCGAAGTCATCGACCACGACCAGGAGGTCCTCCATCGGCACGTGGTCGCGGGCGAGGACCTTGCGCACCGCCACGCCCGAGAGGTTCATGTACGTCGTCGGTTTGACCAGCTCCAGATCCAGGCCCTGGTAGCGGCCACGCACCGTGACGGCAGCGTCCTTGGCCTTCTGGCGACCGGTCAGGCCGGCGCGTTCGGCGAGACGGTCCAGGACCATCCAACCGACGTTATGACGAGTGTGCTGGTACTGCGAGCCGGGATTGCCCAGCCCCAGGACGACCTTCACGTCGGCTCCTGCGATCACTGCGCACCGGGCTTCCGGGCACGCGGACGGGCCGCGCCCGACTTCGTCAGGGACGCGGCAGAGCTCTCAGTGTAGTCGGGATGTGGCCGCCGAGGTCAGGTAGGGGCGGCCTCCCAGATCTCCGCCACGGCGAGCGTGGGGTTGGACTTGCGGCCCCCGACCAGGAGCACGCGGCCATCGGGCAGGAGGGTCGCGGTGAGCCCGTTGCGGGCGCCCGCCATCGACCCGGCCGCCGTGAAGGCGCCGGTCGTGGGGTCCCACAGCTCGGCCGAGGCCTGCGATGCGCCGGCGCTCCACCCGCCGACCACCAGCACGCGTCCGTCGGACAGGAGGGTCGCCGCGTGATAGAAGCGGGCATCAGCCATGGAGCCCATCTCGACGAAGGCCCCCGTGGCGGGGTCCCAGCGCTCTGCGACGGCGACGATGTCACCGTCGTGACGGCCGCCGACCACGAGCACGCTGCCGTCAGGCAGGAGGGTCGCGGTGTGACCATAGCGGGCGACCGTGGTCGGGCCCATCTCGGCGAAGGTGCCGCTGGTGGCGTCCCAGCGCTCGGCGGTGGCCGTGGGCTCCGGGCTGTCGCCGCTGTCGCGGCCCCCGACGACCAGGACGCTGCCGTCGGGCAGGAGGGTGGCGGTGAAGTCATAGCGGGCATGTCCCATCGAGCCGGTGGCCTCGAACGTGGCGGTCGTGGGATCCCAGAGCTCGGCGGAGGCCAGGAGGTCGGCGCCATCGAACCCGCCGATGACCAGCACCCGGCCGTCGGGCAGGAGGGTGGCCCGATGGTCGGATCGGGCGACGATCATCGAGCCGATCGCGGCGAAGGTGCCCGTGGCTGGGTCCCAGCGCTCGACGACGGCGGAGCGGCCCTCGCCGTCGCCGCCCCCGACCACGAGCACGGTGCCGTCGGGCAGGAGGGTCGCCGTGTGACCGTAGCGACCGGTCGCCATCGAGCCCGTCGGGGAGAAGGCGTCGGTGGCAGGGTCCCAGATCTCCGCGGAGTCGAGGACGGCGGCAGTCTGGTCGTCGACCGTGAACCCGCCGATGACCAGCACCCGGCCGTCGGGCAGGAGGGTGGCGGTGTGACCGTAGCGGCCGACCGACATCGCACCCGTCGCGGAGACACGGCCCCCGGCAGCGACCGGCGCCGTGAGCGCCGCCGTCCCGGCCAGGACCATCACCAGTGCCAGCACGAGCCGTCGCCTGAGCATCGTCACGACCGTCTCCTTGAGCGGTGCGGTGGGTCGCGGCGCTGACCACGAGCACGCGGCCATCGAACAAGAGGATGGTAGTGTCCAACGGCAAGCGGGCCATCAAGCGTGCGTCCAAGGGCGTGTATCGGGCGACGCTCCCGGGCATGCCCAAGGGCGGTGCGGCGCTGCTGACGCCGGTCGCACGGCAAGAGAGGCCTGCCATGTCGGGTCGATCCGGACGAGCTCGACGCCCCAGCCGGTCGACGTGCGCTGCTTCAGCGTCACTGGCACGCCCAAGGACGCCAAGTCCTGCTCGCCTGCACCAAGGGGGATCCGCCGGCCCGACGGGATCGGCCTGACCGCCCTGGGTCGGTCAGGCGCCGGGCGCGGCGAGGATCTGGGCGGCGAGCTCGCGGGTGCGCTCGTTGGGGTCGGTGCGCGCCAGATCCTCGACGAGCGCACGTGCGCCATCCGGCCACTGGCCCGGTGGCCACGCCGTGAGCGCCTGGAGCGCCGGGTTCCGGTTCCGTACGACCGGACTCCGGAGACCCACCAGCAGCAGGCCGCTCCCCACGCCCGGGTAGCCGCGCAGCGACTGGAGGGTCGTGTCAAGCACCTGGTGGGGTCGCCACTCGAGGCCAAGCCCCAGCTCATCCGCCGGACCCGTCGCGATCGCGTCGAGCGGCAGCATCTGGGTCGCGAGCTGCGCCAGGGTCGTGGCTCGATCGGCGTCCGCCTGCGCCCATGCGGCGAACCAGTCGGTCCCCAGGGGACCGGCGCGGATGCGCTCGACCAGGAGATCGAAGGTATCGATACCCAGCGCCTTCGCTGCCTGGTCAGCGGCCCAGGACACGGCGCGATCGGACGATCGGACGGCGGTGCCGATGCGCTCGGGCCACTCGGGTCTGCGCAGGAAGGCCTCGCAGCGACGCAGGAGGTCCACACGCCGCTGCGTCGTCCAGCCGCGGGTCACTCGGTCCTCCCAGTCGGCGTCGGCATCCGCGAGCCAGGAGCGGATGCTCGCGACCGCGTTCAGATCCCCGATGGTGCCCCCGCCCGCATCCATGTGCCTGAGGAACACATCGATCGCATCGGCGCCGTCCGCGTAGTCGTCCAGGTCCTCCGCAGGCCCGCCGCGCACGAGCGCCTCGAAGATCTGCCCCGCCGACGTGAGCAGCTCACGGTCGGGGTGGTCGACGCGGAGGGCATCGAGCAGCCCGCCCGTGGTCGCCGCCGTGTACGCGAGATACTCGTCCATGATCGTGTTGCGGAAGCCCTCGCGCAGGATCCAGTCGCGGATCGCCGGGTCATCGGTCGTGGTCAGGCGCTCGACGCACTGGATGCGACCCCAGCCATCGACCCGCCTGGCCATCGCCCACAGCTCCTGGGTCGGATCCGGCAGGCCGTTGCGGAGCGCCACCGCGGCATACAACGTGAGGTCCTCGTGCGCGCCCAGGGTGCGCACGATGTCCAGATCGCGATCGTCCTGCACACCGGTGGCGCCCATGATCGCGAGGCCCACCTTGACGGCTCCCCGATCCGATGAGGTCGTCGCCAGCCACCGCCCCAGCGCATGGAGGGACGCTGCGTCCGGCTCGCGGGCCGCGAGCTCGCTGATCATCGGATCGATGAAGCCGAGCACGCTGTCGCCCAGCAGCAGGTCGTGGAGCGCACGCAGGTTCGACTCGCTGGGCGACTCGCAGGCCCTGGCGAAGGCGTCGGCGGCCGCGACGGCCCTGGCCGATGTGTCATCGGAGCCACCGCCCCCAGCGTGGTGACCCAGCACGCCCTCCAGCGCTCCCGGCGCCCACTGCAGCCCTCCCGTCTTCGCGTCGGCGGCATCCGGGAGTCGCAGATCGGGAGCGTCGAGCCGACCATCCGGCAGGCGGTGGGCGCCCAGCAGCTCGTAGATCGACTCGCTGGGCGTCAGCCGCGGCGGGCCATCCCATGACACCGGATGCGCGGCCGCCGATGGTGTCGGAGGCCGCGCCGCCAACCGACGACGGATCCTGTCGAGCACGGGCGTGCGGGAGGCGCGGCCGGGGTCGGCTGCCTATGCCTCCACGTCGTGGTCGGCGAAGTAGTGGCGCCACGGACCCACGAGCGGGACGTATCGCTGCATGATCGCCCGCTCGGCCTGGACGATGTGCATCAGGTCATGCGCCGGGTACTCGTTGACGAGCTGGCCCAGGGTCACCGGTCCCAGCTGCCCGTGGCGCGATCCCTTGTCCAGGTCCGGCTCGGTGATGAGCTCCAGGATGCCTTCGTTGATCGTGCGCTGACGGGCAAGGCGTGCCACGACATCCGCGGTGTCCGTGACGCTGTCCGCGGGCGTGGACTCCCGGTCCGGATCGAACGCCGGGAACGTCTCCGCGCCGTCCAGGATCGCCTGCATCCGCTGACCGAACAGGACCTCTGTGTCCGCAGCATGGATGAGGCATTCCAGGGCCGACCACTCCCCAGGCATCGGCTGACGGTCCAGGAGGTGTCGCGGCAGCGTGGCGATGGAGCGCCAGCGGTCGAGGTCGGTGCGCAGGATGGCGGTGACGTCACGAGTCAGGTCGATCATGGCGTCACGGTAGCAGGGGCCATCCGCGGTCCGCCGGACGAGGACCGGGGCCGACAGCCGGTCGGTAGCTCGCCGGACGGCGACCTCAGCCGACCGCGAGCAGCTCTCGCTCCAGCGCGCGCATCGCGGCCTCCTCGTCCGGGAGCGCGTGGTCCCAGCCGCACAGGTGGAGCGTGCCATGGGTCACCAGCAGCCGCAGCTCGTCGGCGGGCGACCAGCGCTGGTCGTTCGTCTGGCCGCCTCTCCCCTGCTCGGCCTGCTCGATGGCGCGCTCGACCGACACGACGATGTCGCCGATGTGGATCCGGGTGCCCGGCGGGGTCGCGAACACCGAGCCTCCGGCGGCGCGCACGTTCGGGTCCTGGCCGGGATGGGTCGGGTAGGCAGCTGGCGGCAGCATCGGGAACGAGAGCACATCGGTGGGGCCCTCGTGCCCCATGTGGGTGTCGTTGAGGGTCGCGATCTCCGCGTCGTCGGTCAGGATGAGGTCGATCGAGGCAGGATGCGGAGCGTGGCCGGCCTGCAGCGCTCGCACCATCGCACGGGTCAGTGCCGCGATGGAGAGCGGCGATCGAACGCCCGGTCGGGCGGTCACCGAGACACGGACGCCATCGAGATACCGGATGGTGGTGCGATCAGCTGGGTCGGTCACGACCGCAGCATACGGCCGGGTGGACCCCGCCAAGCCTCCTCGCCGCGACCCTGCACCCGTCGGGACAACAGACGGCGGCGCGGTGCGATCGCCTCGGCCGTCAAGGTGACGGATGACGGCCCTGCGTGCTCACCGAGCTGCCGGCATGACGATCTCCGCGACGCGCACCGAGACGCCGTCCTCATCCGGGCAGGTGAGCACCGCGCGACCCCCCAGGAGCGCGACACCTCCCACCGAGCAGGGTCCCGTCCCCGGTCCTTCGGAGAGACTCCACGTCCCACCGCCGTCGATCGAGACCATGCTGTCGAGCCGGTGTGTCTCGCTGTCCGACTCCTCGGGATCCGAGGACACGACCTTGGTCGCGACGATGACGACGGTGTCGTCCTCCACGGCCACGTCGCCGTCCACCCAGTCCTGCGCGCCATGGACCCCCGTCCACGTCCCTCCCGAGCCGGCCCAGAGCGTGCGGAGGGCGCCGGTGAGCGTCCGGCCGACCGGATGCTGACGATCACCCACGAGGAGCCACGTCGTGGGGACCCCATCGTGGACGACCGCGCCGAGATCATCGACATCCTGGTAGGCCACCGTGTCCGGGAGCGTGGCGACCTCCTGCCAGTGCGCCCCGTCATCCGACCACCAGAGGCGTGGCGGGTAGCAGCACATCACCGCCGCGAACCCACTCCCGGTCGACCGCAGCAGGACCGCGTGCTGCGCCGCACCCGCAGGATCGAGCGCGTCCGTGACCAGGTGCCGGGACCAACGCTGACCATCGACGGAGGTCCACGCCCACAGGTCCGGGTCGCCGAGCGCACGCTGGGCGGATCCATCGACACCTGCCACCGGCGGCACATGGGTCATGCCGTTCCCGTACGCGACGCAGGATGCCATCGCAAGGATGCGGTCCTCCGAGACCGCGATGCGACCCTCCGTGAACGCACAACCCTCAAGTCGCCCCGTGGGTCGCGCCATGAGATGGCCGAGACGGATCCAGCCGACACCATCCGGAGAGGACCAGACGTCGATCCGCCAGCCGCGCTTCGAGACCGTGGTGGACGCGACCAGGAGCCCTCCGTGCCACGCGAGGAGCGTCGGATCCGAGAGGCGGACATCCGGCAGAAGCCGTCGCTCCCAGGCCACGCCGTCCGTCGACACCCAGACCGCCTGTGCCTGCCAGTCGATCGCGTCCGGTGTGCCCGGCATGACGGTGCCACCGCGCTCAAGGACCGCCAGCCCGTCTCGCCAGCGGACCGGTCGGTCGACCCAGAGCGACACGGCCGGCACGGAGCCGCCCAGGAGGCCATCGACCGGCTGCCAGTCGATCGATGCTGTCGGCAGCGGGGCCGACATGACCGGCGGCGACATGGTGGGCTCGGTGGCCAGCGCCACGCTGGGCAGCCCCGATACGCCGGTCAGCGCGACGACCAGCATGACGAGCGAACGCACGATCCCCATGCCCATCGACCTCCGGTGGACGTCCGCCCGCGATGGGCCCGTGTCGTGTGACGGTCGAGATGACCTGGGATCACACCCTTGACCGGCATGTCCCTGGTTCGGACCGCCGGCATCGATGGCGGCCTCCACGTCGTGGAACGAACATGCACCAGGTGGACGACCGTGCATCGTGGTGCCGGTCATGGCAGCTGCGAGGCGCATTCCAGCACCGTTGGCGCCCCGGGTCGGTGGACGAGGCCAGCCCGCATGATGCCCAGGGATCATATCCGCGGCCACACAGCTGCCTGGAGAAGTCGCGGCGGCGAGGGAGCCGGCCCGAGGGGGCCGCCGAACGACCCGCCCCAGGTCCGAGTCATCCACGTGGCGCAAGAGCCTTCCGCGTGGTGGAACGCCCCGCGGGCTGAGCGGGCGGCGAGGAGTGGTGTCTCCCCGAGGACGCGGCGCGCCTCGATTCGATCTCCACGATCTCGTTCACCCGGGGAGTGCGTCTCCCCTAGGACGCGGCGCGCCTCGATTCGATCTCCACGATCTTGTTCTGGGGGTACTCGATGCGGCGGTGATACATGCCCAGGAGCTGCGCCACGAACGCCTCCCGGATGCGGTCGAGGTCCCGCAGGGTCAGGTCGCACTCGTCGAACTGACCGTCCTCCAGCCGCTCGCTGATGATCCGACCGACCATGGTGCGGATCGATGCCTCGTCGTGGCTGGCCAGCGACCGCACGGCCGCCTCGACGCTGTCGGCGAGCATCAGGATCGCCGCCTCGCGGGTCTGGGGCTTGGGACCACGATGACGGAAGCGTCGCTCGTCCACGGTGGCGGCCGCTGCCTCCGCGGCCGCGGAGCCGGGCACCGCGCCCACCTCGGCGATCGCCTCCTCGCGTGCCTTCTCGTAGAAGTAGCTCATGCGACCCGTGCCATGGTGCTGGGGGATGAAGGAGATGACGGGCTTGGGCAGCTTGTACCGATAGGCGATGTCGATGCCGTTGGCCACGTGCGCCGCCAGCACGCGCGCTGATTCCTCGGGCGAGAGCTCGTCGTGCGGGTTCACCTGGCCGGTCGCCTGGTTCTCGATGAACGCGTTCGGGTCGGCCAGCTTGCCGATGTCGTGGTAGTACGCAGCCACGCGCACCACGAGGGGATCGGCACCCACGGCCTCGGCGGCGCGTTCGGCGAGGTTGCCCACCATGAGCGAGTGATGGTAGGTGCCGGGTGCCTCGAGCAGGAGCCGGCGGAGCAGCGGCTGCGAAGGGTTCGCCAGCTCCATCAGCTGATACGAGGTGGTGATGCCGAACAAGCTGCCCAGCAACGCGAACGAGCCGGCGGCGAGGACGGCACTGCCGATGGCGGCCGCCAGCGATGCGCCGACGAGCTGGACCAGGCCCGCCAGGTCGCGGTCACCCAGCAGTGAGAACGAGACGACGACCGCGATGTTCACGACGACCATGGCACCCGCGGCCTGCACATAGATGGCCAGTCGCTCGCCACGCCGGATGACGATGAGTCCGACCACGCCGCCCAGCAGGACATAGGCCGCCAGCTGGACCTGGCCGGTGACGGCTCCCGCGAGCACGCTCAGGATGGCGACCATCACCAGGGCCACGCCCGCGTCCAGGAGCACGGCCAGCAGCAGCGCCGCCGCGGCGATGGGTGCGATGAACGGCAGCACGGAGCGGTCGGCGGTCACCCGGAAGACGAACGCACCCACCAGCAGGATGAGCGACAGCAGCAGCAGCGCGCTGTTGCGATGCCACAGGACGGGCCGGAACCGCCACACCCAGCCCAGCAGGGTGGCCACGAGGAGCGTCGACAGGATCAGCCAGCCGAGGGTTCGTGGCAGGTCCAGACCGGTGCCCACCCCGAGCGGGAACACCTCGAGCGCGAGGATGGCCGTGATGGCCGCGACCAGCAGGGCGGCAGCGACCAGCAGCCGGACCGCGTCCCGCCGAGTGAAGGCGAGCAGTCGGGTCGAGCGACGAGCGAGCATCGGCAGCCCAGGGACGCTAAGCGCCCCCGCCACCCCCATGCTCGTGCCCGGCGAGGTCGATCCGGGCGAGCTCCTGCGCGACCAGCGCCGAGACCGTCTTGCCATCGGCCCGACCCCGGATGGCCGGCGACAGGCGACCCATCACCTTGCCCATGTCGCGCGCCGAGCTGGCACCGGTGGCCGCGATGGCATCCGCCACCAGCGTCCGAAGCTCGTCCTCGGAGAGCTGCGCGGGCAGGTACGCGGTGATGACATCGACCTCCGCGCGCTCCTTGTCCGCGAGGTCCGCTCGCCCGATACCTTGGTATGCCTCGACCGACTCGCGGCGGGTCTTGGCCTCCTTCGTAAGCACACCAAGGAGCTCGTCGTCCGTCAGGGGACGACGAGCCGCGACCTCGGCGTTGTGTGCGGCAGCGAGGACCATGCGCAGGGTGTCGCGCGTGAGCGTGTCACCCGACCGCATGGCGGCCGTCATGTCTGCCTGGAGTCGTTGTGCGAGGGTCACCGGGTGCTCCTGGGCCATTCCGCCCGGGAGACTCGACGGAGCGGCCACGGTCATCGGTCGGATGACATCGCGGCCGTACCGCCTACTCCTGACGGGTGGCCTTCTTGCGCTTCGCTTCCTTGCGCTTGCGCTTCACGCTCGGCTTCTCGTAGTGCTCGCGTCTGCGAGCCTCCGCGAGGATGCCGCTCTGCTGGATCTTCTTGTTGAAGCGTCGGAGGGCGCTCTCGAAGGTCTCGTTCTCACCGACACGGACCTCTGCCAACCTCGGATCACCTCCCACCGGCGGACGCTGCGCCCGGACATGACCGCCCGGTGGCCGGTGGCCGGGCAGGATGCGCGCTCGATGCGGATGCGGTCACTTGTGCCCCGGTCATGGCCGGGGCACGAGCCGATCCTTCGCGCGAAGGGCCGACGGAGTGTACACCAGGGTCGTCCGCCGAGCCGAGTGACGATCCATCGAGGTGTCGGTGCCGCATGTTGGCCGACCACGGTGGTGGTGGACACCTCGGCCATCCTGCTCGATGAGCCGACGGCGCCGGCCGTCCGGGCAGCACCCAAGGCCGCGGACATCCGCCTCATGTCGACAGCGACGGCTGTCGACAGCAGCGGCGATCGAGCTGGGCGTCGTCCTGCAGGCCAGGCGCGGACCGTCGAGTCAAAACGACCCTCGGTCGATTCCTGCGGGCGAGTGGCATCGAGCTCGTGGACGTCGATGGCGAGCAGGTCGATCGGGCGTCGATCGGGCATGGACCGCGTGGGCGCGTCTTGGCAAGGGGAACCACCCTGCTCGCCTGAACCTGGGCGACCTGTTCACCTACGCCCTCGCCGATGCCCCTGGGCGAGCGATCCTCTGCGTGGGCGACGGCTTCGCGGCGACGGACCTCCCGACCGTCCCGCTCTGACCGCTAGACTCGGCGGCCATGGCGGACTTCCCTGACCCGACCACGTTCGCGTCCCTCGTCGACCTGCTCGACGATGCCGCGCGACGCTACCCCCATGACCGGCCGACGCTCAGCCTGCGCACGGATGAGGGCACCAGCCATCGCTGGTCCGCGGCCGAGGTGCGGCGGCGAGCGCGACTCGCGGCATGGCGGCTGCGAGCGCTGGGGGTCGCCCCCGGCGACCGTCTGCTGACGTGGAGCCCCTCCACACCGGCACTGCCCGCGGTCTTCTGGGGCGCAGCGATGGCAGGCGCGGTGCTCGTGCCGCTCGACCTGCGCATGTCACCGACGGTGCTCCAACGCATCGCGGGCCGTTCCGGCGCGCGCGTGCTGGCGATCGGTACGGGCGCCGATGCCCCGGACCCAGGGGCCGCCGGTCTGACGGGCCTCGAGCTGGAGCTGGCCACGCTCGATGAGCTGACCGCCGACCCGGTCCAGGACGACCGCACCTTTCCCACGGGCTGGGAGACGCAGCTGGACGCCTGGCCACGACCCACGCGGGAGAGTCTGTTCGAGGTGGTCTACACATCCGGCACGACCTCGCATCCCAAGGGCGTGATGCTGACCCACGGCAACATGCTCGAGACGATCGGCGTGTGCGCGGACCTCGTCCCGCCGCGCGAGCATCGCCTCGTCTCGTTGCTGCCCCTGTCGCACCTGTTCGAGCAGGCCCCCGTGCTGTTGTACGGCACGATGGTGGGTGCCCGGATCCTGTACGTCCGGTCACGTAACCCGCGAATCATCTTCGAGTCGCTGCGCGAGCTGCGTGTGACGACCATGGTGGTCACGCCCCAGCTGCTGGAGATCTTCTGGACAGCCATCACCCGCGAGGTCGATCGGCAGGGCAAGTCGGCCACCTTCGAGCGGGCGCGTCGCCTGGCGCGTCGACTGCCGATGGGGCTTCGGCGCCTCGTGTTCCGCTCGGTCCATCGGCAGCTGGGCGGCTCGCTCACGCTCCTGGTCTCGGCGGGTGCGTACCTGCCGCCCGATCTCCAGGCCGCGTGGGAGGACCTGGGCATCGTCGTGCTCCAGGGCTACGGCGCGACGGAGTGCGGTCCCGCGGCCGCCAACAGCGAGCGGGATCATCCCACGGGGGTCGTGGGCCGGACACTCCCGCCGGTGCGCATCCAGCTCGCACCCGACACGTCCGAGATCCTGGTCGCCGGGCCCACGGTGACCCCCGGCTACTGGGGCGACCCCGAGGCGACCGCGGAGGCGATCGACCCGGAGGGCTGGTACCACACGGGGGACATCGGCCGGTTCGATGAGCAGGGTCGGCTGGTGCTGTCGGGTCGGACGAAGAACATCATCGTGCTGCCCAACGGGCTCAACGTCTACCCGGAGGACGTCGAGGCGGTCCTCGCCGACCATGGCATCTCGCAGTCGGTGGTGCTCGAGACCGCACCGGGTCGCATCGAGGCCGTGGTGCTGCCACCGGGCACCATGCCCATGGTCGCGCCTGGTCGCGGCGGCCAGGAGGAGCGCGACCCGGAGACCGACGCGCGTGTCCGGGCCGACATCGATCGCATCGTGAAGGACGTCAACAAGGTGCTCGGCACGCACCAGCGGATCGACGCCTGGAGGCTGTGGCCCGAGCCTGACTTCCCGCGCACCCACACGCTCAAGATCCGCCGCGACGACGTCCGCACGTGGGCCGCGGTGGACATCCCGCTCCAGGTCCGCGACACGCCCGGCTGACCCACCGCCGTCCACCGGGACGACGACGATCCACTGTGATGGCGGTCGCCGGGCCGGGCGGGAGCCGCGTCCCGGGGTCCGGGCCGGGCGGGAGCCGCATCCCGGGCCCCGAGCCGTGCGGCAGCGCCCCGTCTCAGGGGCCGGGCTCCAGCGTCCCGGCTCCCGATCCGGGCCGATCCATGCCGTTCCATGCCGATCGCCCGACTGGTGGACCACCTGCCGCGCCATCGGACACCCGTCCATGCCGATCGGTCCCAC
>CAZYTQ010000068.1:0-17036 GCA_964650135.1 uncultured Anaerolineaceae bacterium
AGCCCGCGGTCGTCCTGCTGGGGCTTGGCGGCCTGGTCCTGTTCGATTTCATGGTGCTCCGGTCGGTGGGGATCGCCGGAGCCATCGTGGTCGGCCTGGCGGTGGCGGCCGCCCTGACCCTGTTGCCCGCCGGCCTGGCCATCCTTGGACCACGCATCGATTCGCTCGCGCTGCCCCGCAGGCGTCGGGGGCACGCACCGTCCGGACCGTCCGAGGACGGGACCGAGGGGACCATCGACTCGTCCGAGGGACCACCGCTCCATCGGGGCGGCTGGTGGCGGCTCGCCCAGTGGGTCATGGACCGACCCGTGCCCGTGTTCCTGGCCACGCTCCTGCTGCTGGTCGTGCTGGGCCTGCCCTTCCTGCACGTGCGCCTCAACGCCCCGGACGCGTCCATCCTGCCGCCCGATGTCCCCTCACGACAGGCATACGACCAGCTCATCGCGGAGTTCCCGGTCGGTGAGCTCTCGCCCCTCGTGCTCGCCGTGACCACGGATGGCCCGGTGACCGACCCGGCCAACGTGGGACGTCTCGTGGACTACTCCCGGCAGCTCGCTGCCGACCCGCGCGTGGTGCGTGTGGAGAGCGTCGTGGACATCGACCCACGCCTGGGACGCGCGCAGCTCCAGCTGCTCCTGTCCAGCCCGGGCGGTCCGGGCGACCGGTACGTGGCCGATGCCCTCGACCGGACCACGGACGGGGACCTGGCCGCGTTCGCGGTCGTCCCCCGCAGCGGCAGCAACGACGCGGAGGCCCGCACGCTGGTCCAGGACCTGCGTGACCCGGCATCGTCGCTCGCGCCGCCCGTCGGGGTGAGGGTGCTGGTGGGCGGTGGCGCGGCCGAGGTCGTGGATGTCGTGGACCAGGTGGCGGCGGACTTCCCGCGCACCGCGCTGTTCATCCTCGTGAGCACCTGGCTGGTGCTGTTCCTGCTCCTCCGGTCGATCGTGCTGCCACTCAAGGCGCTGGTGATGAACAGCCTGTCCATCCTCGCCAGCTTCGGCGCGCTGGTCTGGATCTTCCAGGATGGCAACCTGTCAGAGCCGCTCGGCTTCGTGCCCCTCGGTTTCGTCGAGACGACCATGCCTGTCATCCTGTTCTGCGTCCTGTTCGGCCTGTCGATGGACTACGAGGTATTCCTTCTGAGCCGCATGCGCGAGGCGTGGGATCGCACGGGAGACAATCGGTTGGCCGTGGCCACGGGGCTGGAGCGCAGCGGACGCATCGTGACCAGCGCCGCTGCCATCGTGGTGCTCGTGGCAGCGTCCTTCGCGTTCGCCGACGTGGTCCTCATCCAGGCCCTCGGGGTGGGCGTCGCCCTTGCCGTGGCCCTCGATGCGACCGTGGTCCGAGCGCTCCTGGTGCCCTCGACGATGCGCCTGCTGGGCCGCTGGAACTGGTGGATGCCCGCCTGGATGGAGCGACGCCTGGGGCCGCCACCGGTGCTCGACGCCTGATGCGCGCCGCGCGAGGTCGTGCCTGGATCGTGCTGCTCGGTGTGCTCGTGGCGGGCTGCGGGACACCCATCCTCGCCAACCCGGTGCCCAGTCTGCCGGTGGCGCCGACGGCCACACCCTCACCCGTCCGTCCGTCCGATCCGCAGCCGATCGTGCTGCCCGGCGACGACGGGCCCCACGATCGGCTCACCGAGTGGTGGTACGACACGGGCCACCTGGTCGCTGCCGACGGACGCCGATTCGGCTTCGAGCTGGTCGTCTTCCGCGCGGAGCGTGGCGCCTTCCCGGTGAGCTGGGCATCCCATCTCGCCATCACGGACGAGTCGGGCGACCGCTTCCTGTATGACCAGCGCGCCGAGGTCGGTCCGGCCGTGGACCGGTCCGCGGGTGAGGACGGGTTCGACCTCGCCATCGCGGGCGACGTGGCACCAGGCATCCGGGATGTCGATGCGGCGCCCTGGACGATGCGCGGCTCGGGTGGCGAGGATCGGCTCGAGGCACTGGGCACGGCCGCCGATGGCACGCGCTTCGGGCTGACGCTGTCGCTCCGTGGCGGAGATCGGCCGCCCATCCTCCACGACCACGATGGGTACGTGGACTTCGGCCCTGCGGGGGGCTCCTACTACTACTCCCGGACGCGCCTCCCGACGAGCGGCACGCTCACGCTCGGCGACGAGGCGCTCGCGGTGACCGGCGAGACATGGTTCGACCACCAGTGGGGCGACTTCATCGCGGTCGGTGCTGGTGGCTGGGACTGGTTCGCCATCGGCCTCGACGATGGCACGGACCTCACCCTGTCGCTGGTGCGTGATGGGGATGGCGGCTATCCCCTCGCGTATGGCACGCTCGTGGACGTCTCCGGGACGACCCGCCACCTCCCGGCCGACCGGTTCCTGGTGACGGTGACCGATCACTGGACCTCACCCGAGACGGGCGCGCGGTATCCGGCCGGCTGGCGCATCACGCTGCCCGAGGAGGACCTGGCCATCGACCTGAGGCCCACGGTGGCCGCCCAGGAGCTGGACACGCGCGAGACCACGGGCGTCATCTACTGGGAAGGCTCCCAGCGGGTCGCTGCGACGCGGTCGGGTGTCCCGCTGGGCGGCGCGGCATACGTGGAGCTCACGGGATACGCCCCATGCTGCTGACCGATCGGCCATGCTCCTGATCGGGCCCCTGGTGGGTCTCGTCGTGGGTCTCGCCGCGGGCGGGCGGCTGGACGACCTGCTGGGCGTGCGTCTGCGCTATCTCGCGCTGCTGGTGGTGGCCCTCGTCCTGCGGTTCGCGACGCAGTGGCTCATCGCCGATGGGGTGACCATCGTGGATGACCTGCGCCTGGCCCTGTACGCGCTGTCATTCGGTCTCGTGGCGGCCGTGCTCTGGCTGAACCGGAGCCAGCCGGGCCTGTTGCTGGTGATGGTGGGTGTCATCGCCAACGGCATCGCCATCGTCGCCAATGGTGGCTGGATGCCGGTCCACGGGCCCGCGCTCGAGGTGGCCGGGCTCACCCCAGCCGACCTGTCGCCGACCTACCATCGCCTGCTCGACGGGACGCTGGACCTCGGCTTCCTGCTGCGGGCTGGCCCGTTGGGCGACCTCGTGCCGCTGCCGGTACCCGGCTTCCCCACGCTCGTGAGCATGGGGGACGTGGCCATCACCGTGGGTCTCGGCTGGTTCGTGGCCGCGACGATGGTCCGAGCCGAGCCGAGCCGGGAGCCCGGTGTCATCTCGTTGTGGCGCGGTGGGCCGGCCCAGGAGCCTTCCGACGAGGCCGCCCAGCCGAGCATGGACGACCGGCCAGTGATGCTCGGCGGAGGTCACGGCCCTGGCCTGCGCGCCCCGGATCCCGGCGGGGAGCTGGCGCCTGGCGAGCCGGACGCGGTGGGTTGGCAGGCACGCGTGCGTGCCCATCCGTATGTCCGCTTGCTCCGCGATGCACGATTCAGCGCGTTCTGGCTCGGTCAGGCCATCAGCATGTTCGGTGATCGGCTCCACCAGCTCGCCCTGGGGGCGCTGGTCCTGACCACCACGGGCTCCCCGGTCGCGACGGGCCTCGTGTTCCTGCTCGCGGTGCTGCCCAACCTGTTCCTCGGGCCCATCGCCGGGACGTTCGTGGACCGCTGGGACCAGAAGCGGGTGATGATCGCGAGCGACCTGATCCGGGCGGTGCTGGTGCTGCTGGTGCCGTTCGTCGCCGAGATCGACATCCTGCTGGTCTATCCCATGGTGCTGCTGCTCACATCGGTGAGCCTGTTCTTCCGGCCGGCGCGTGCCGCGGTCGTCCCCCGGATCGTGCCCCCGGAGGACCTGCTGGCCGCGAACTCCGCGCTGTGGACCGCGGAGAGCGTCGCGGATGTCGTGGGCTATCCCATCGCTGGGGTGTTCGTGGCCATGGCCGGCAGCCAGGTCGCGCTCGCGTTCTGGGTGGATGCGGCGACCTACGTCGCGAGCGCGGTGCTCATCATGGCCCTCGTGGTGCCGCCCGCTGCGCGCGTGGCCGCGCCACGGTTCACGGGCGCTGTCCGGGCGTTCGTCGATGAGCTCGCGTCCGGCTGGGCGGTCATGCGTCGGGAGGCGGTGCTGCTCCAGAACACCCTCGTGAGCGCGGTGGCCCAGCTGTGCATCGGCGCCATGGTCACGCTCACGTACGTCTACACCACGCAGTCGTTCGGGGACCGCTTCCTGGGTCCCGTCCAGGACTGGGCTGCCATCGAGGCGGCCATCGGTGTGGGCAACCTGGTGGGCGGTGTCGCCGTCGGCCTCATCGGCGCCCGTCGGGGCAAGGGTCGGATGGTCGTGGCGGGCATCATCTCGATGGGCCTCGCGGTCACCATCCTCGGTCTGACGACGGACTTCCCGGTCGCGCTGCTGGCAGCGGGCATCATCGGCATCGCCAACCTCGTGTATGTCGTGCCCACCCAGACCATCTTCGGCGAGGTCACCCCCGAGGGATACCTGGGCCGCGTGGTCGCCATCCGGAGCAGCATCGTGATGGGCGCCATGGCGTTCGCGATGGGCATCTGCACGGTGCTCGTGGCGTTCGTGCCCGCCGGACCGCTCATCGCCGCGACGGGGATGCTCGCCGTCCTCGCGGGTGTGGTCGGCGCGCTCCTGCCCGCCGTGCGCGACGCATGAGCGTTCGGCACGATATGCTCCGGGACCGGTGAATCCCGAAACGATCCCACTCGTGGCGGCCTTCGTCGCCGTCGGTGCGGTCCTCGCAGCGATCGGTGCCCTGGTGCTGATGCGCTTCGCTGGCCGGACTCGGCGGCGGGTGCAGCGAGCGGGTCGTCGGGCAGCGGCCGCGGCACGGGATGCGCATCACCAGGCATCCACGACCCGTGAGCGGCTCGTCCGGGCGGAGACGGACCTGGTCCGGCTGCGCGAGCGATCGAGCGAGGCGGATGCGCGCCTGATGGAGGCCATCGATGGCCTCGAGAAGACGCGGTCGGTGCTCACGACGCTCACGAGCGGACCTGTCGAAGGTCTCATCCGAGTGGCCGGCTGGCTCTCGCAGGCGGCTCGACTGGCGATGCTATGGAGGTGATGGAGTGACGAGCGACCCGGGCACCGATCCGGAGGATGCACAGCTGGAGCCGGACGCTTCGGCCGAGATCCCCGCACCCGACGCGACGCCCACCGATGGACCCGTCGAGGCCGTCGAGGCGACCGATGCGCCAGGCGATGCCGCTGCCGCGGTCGACAGCACGTCGCTCACCGATGATGCGACCGCGACGGTGGCCGCCGCACCCGTGGTCGCGGCGAGCCGACGTCCGTCCAGCGGGACCGACCCATCCGGGCGCTCGGACCTGCCACCCGGTCCACCGCGCATCGACGATCGCACATCGAAGTGGTGGGTCGCCATCATGATCGGTGTCTTCGTGGCGATCCTGGGGTATGGAGCCCTGTTCGGCTCGGACGGCCTGCTGGCGCCCAAACCCACCGAAGAGCCACTCATCACCGAGCCACCGATCGCCAGCGCATCGCCATCCGTCCTGCCCTCCGGTTCGCCCTCGCCCGCGCCCTCGGAGGCCGCGTCCGGCTCGCCCTCGATGGAGCCGTCACCATCCGCGGCTGCCAGCGAGGCGCCATCATCCGAGCCCTCCGCGGTGCCCAGCCCGGTCGTGACCGCCAGCCCGGTCGTGACCCCCAGCCCGGTCGTGACCGCCAGCCCGGTCGTGACCGCCAGCCCGGCCCCATCGCCCAGCCCGGTGCCGAGCGCCGCGCCCTCGGTCGTGCCGCCAGCCACAGCGTTCCCCTGCCCGTCCCCTGGTGCGAGCATCGCCGCCAGTGGTGCGCCGGTCAGCCCGGTACCGGCCAGCCCGACGCCCAGCCCGACGCCCGCCAGCCCGGTGCCTGGCAGCCCGGCGGCCAGCATCTCGCCCCTGCCGACCTGCATCCCGCAGTGACGGCCCCGGCCGGACCCTCGGCCGATGCTATCCTCGGCTGCGCATGACACACGTCTTCATCTCGCCCCATCCGGACGACGTGGCCCTGTCCTGTGGAGGCCTCATCGCGAGCCTCCGGGAGCTGGGTCAGGCCGTGACCATCCTGACCGTCTACTCGGGCGGCCCGGACGCGAGCCACGACCTCGCTGACCTCCGGCGCACCGCCCTGGGCTTCGGCAACAAGACCCACTGGCCGCTCACCGAGGCGTTCGACCGGGGCAACGTCCTGCCGGATCATCCGGACGAGCCGGTCCCCGCATGGCGGGCGGACCCCGATCGGCTCGCGGCCACCCAGGAGCGTGCCAACACCCAGGCCCGCCAGTTCTGGCAGCGGGCGTCGTGGACCCGCAGCGCCAACATCACCAACGCCGCCACCGTCGAGCGTCCCATCGCGGACGATCTGCCTGGGCAGGGCACGTTGACCGTCACGGATGTATCGGCCGCGGACGTGGCCACGCTCCGTCGGGCCGAGGACGAGCGGTACGCGTACTTCATGGAGGTGTCCCTGGTCGATCTCGGCCTGCCGGACGCGGTATACCGCGGCTATGCGGGTGACGAGCAGCTGCTCGGCGAGCCGCGTGACGACGACGAGGCGCCCATCGACGTCCTGCGCCGGGAGATCATGCGTCTGGAACCCCAGCAGGTGTACGTCCCCCTGGGGATCGGCGGTCATGTGGATCATGTCCTGTGCCGCGAGGCCGCGGTCGCGGTCGCGGAGGAGCCCCGCAGCTGGGTGATGCCTGGTCCGTCCCTGGCGGGCCACCTCAGCTTCTACGAGGACTTCCCGTACGCGTGGTGGAACGACTTCCACGGCCAGGTCGACCTCCCGGCCACCCTCGGCGCCCTGCCCGATGGGCTGGCCCTCGCAGCGCGCTACGCGGACATCAGCGACGTGCTCGAACGCAAGACCGCGGGTGTCGCCGTGTACGCGAGCCAGGTGCCGAGCCTGTTCCACTCGGAGCAGGGCATGTACGACGACATCGCCGGGTACGCACGTCGCGTGGCGATCGCCGGCGGTGTGGGCACCGGCAGCGCGGAGCGCTACTGGGGCCTCGAGCGGACCTGATGACCCGACGGGTGGTGGCACGCACGGCAGCGATCCCCCTGGCCGTCATGGCGATCCTGGGACTCGTCGCGGGACCATCCGTTGCCCAGGACGCATCCGGCGTCCCGACGGGCCCGCCAGCTGCGACGCCGCTCGCGGTCCCGCCAGAGGTCCCTGCGGGTGACGGCACGGGCGTCCGCTTCACGACCGAGCTGGGTGACATCCTCATCGGCGTCTTCACCGAGTCGTCGCCGGTCGCGGCCACCAACTTCGTGGACCTCGCTCGGTCCGGCTACTACGACGGCACGCCGTTCCATCGCGTGGTCCCCGGCTTCGTGATCCAGGGCGGGAGCCCGGACGGGACGGGCAACGGCGGTCCCGGCTACACCATCCCCGACGAGCCGGTCGTGGGCAGCTATGGCCGAGGCATCGTGGCCATGGCGCGCACACGCGTCCCGGACTCACAGGGCAGCCAGTTCTTCATCGTCCTCGATGACTCCGCTCGGGGCGCGCTCGACAGCGCCCGTACCTACGCCATCATCGGACGGGTGCTGGAGGGCATGGAGGTCGTGGACGCGATCGCCGCCATGCCCAACCAGCCCGGCGACGACACGCCCGTGGACCCGGTGCTCATCACGGACACCGCCATCGAGACCGTGGAGATGCCCGTCGAGGTGGCACCGACGCCCACGCCTGCGACCGATGACCCCGAGCTGATGGCGCGAGTGCCCTCGACGGTCGGTGGGTCGCCGCTGGCGCCCACGTCCATCTCCGGGTTCGGGCTGACCTCGGAGTTCGGCGCCGGCGATCCGCTGGTCGTCGTGCTCCAGGAGTACGCGACGGAGCGAGGTCATGGGCTCGAGGACCTGTCGCTGGTGGTCGCAGGTGTCGATCTCGCGAATGGCCAGCCGGTCGACCTGACGGGCATCCGGCTTCGAGGCACCACGCCGACCGCCGACGACGTCCAGGCGCTGGCGCGCATCGTGTCCAGCAGCGCGGCGCCGATCGCAAGCCCGTTCCCGATGGCCGGCCACGATGGCTTCATGATCATCGACAGCGCCAGCCCGGTGCCCGTGGCCGCCATCATCGCGGGCGATACGGTGTGGCTCATCCGGACCGCCGACACGGCCGCCCGGGATGAGCTGGTCACGGTGCTCGCCGGTCCCTGAGCTCCCGGTCGCCCGCCGAGTCCTCGACCCACGACCACCAGCGTGCCCGAGGCGGCGATCAGACGACCGCCAGCCCACCCACGAGCACGGTGGTCACGACGAGCTCGTCATCGAGCGTCAGCACGTCGGCACGAAGTCCGGGCGCCAATCCGCCGCGATCGGTGACACCCAGCAGATCGAGCGGCGTCCGACTCGCGGCACGCACGGCTTCCACCATGGGGATGCCCTCGGCGACGAGGTTGCGGAGCATGCCGTCGAGCGCCAGCACCGATCCCGCGAGCGTCGACGACCCCGCGAGCGTCGCCCGATCCTCGTGGACCTCGATGGTCATCCCCGAGAGCTGCAGACGGCCCGGGCCGGTGCCGGACAGCGACAGGGCATCGCTCACGACCATCCAGCGGCCCGCGGGCTTGGTCCGGGCGATGATGGGCCACAGGCCGGGATGGACATGGTGCCGGTCCGCGATGAGCTCCACGAAGACATCGTCGGTGGTCAACGCCGCGACGGCGAGGCCCGGCGATCGATGATCCACGCCGGACATGCCGTTGAACAGGTGGGTGGTCGTTCGGCCACCGGCTGCGTACCCGGCGCGCGCCTGCTCCAGCGTCGACGCCGAATGACCCATGGACACGGCGACACCGTGGCTCGCGAGCCATGCGGTGAGCTCGAGGCCGCCCGGGATCTCGGGTGCCACGGTCATGACGCGCAGGCCGTCGAGGAGTGGCTCGAAGGCCTCCAACGGCACGTCGACCGAGCTGTGGACGAGCGACGGGTCGTGTGCGCCGCGCTTCTCCTGCGAGATGAACGGTCCCTCGATGTTGAAGCCCAGCGGTCGGGCGCCGTCGCGCGGGGACGTGCCCATCCAGGCACGGGTCGTCGTCGCGAAGCGCACCAGGTCGTCCCAGGGTGCCGTCACACCGGTGGGCAGGAACGAGGTCACGCCACGCCGCGCCAGGGTCCGGCTCATGCCGTCGAGCGCGGCCGGGCCACCCATCGCGTCATGACCACCCCAGCCATGGACATGCACATCCACGAAGCCGGGGCACACCCACGGGCCACGGGCCTGGGCGTCGTCGGGTTCCACGCCCACGATGCGCTCGCCCTCGATGACCACCCGACCCGGCTCGACCCGGTCTGAGAGGACGAGCCGCCCCGCGACCACGCGGCGATCGGTCATGTCGGCTCGCTCGCCGCGGCCTCGGCGCCATGGACGGCCGCACCGATGGCGCCCGCATACGTCCCCAGGCTCGCCTGGACGATGTCGATCCCCTGCCACGCGGTGACGTGGACGCGTCGGGCGACCTCCGCTCGGATGGGGCCCAGGATGAGCTCGCCGGCCGCCGCGACGCCCCCACCGAGGACCACCCGCTGGGGGTTGACGAGGATGATGGCGTTGGCGATGCCGATGCCGAGGTAGCGCCCGGTCTCGGCGAGGCCATCGATTGCCCTTTGGTCGCCCGCATGCGCTGCGGCCACGGCATCCTCGACGGTCGGTCGTCCGCAGGCGAGCGCGATCTGGTCCGCGCGACAGTACGCCTCGACACAGCCGCGGGTGCCGCAGTTGCACCACGGTCCGTCCGGGTCGATGGACTGGTGACCCAGCTCGCCCGCGGTGCCCTTGTGTCCCTGGAGCACCCGTCCATCGACCGCGATCACCCCGCCGATGCCCGTGCCCAGGGTCATCCCGATCATCGTGGAGGCACCCCGCCCAGCGCCCAGCCGCAGCTCGGCCAGACCGAACGCCCGGGCATCGTTGATGAGCGCCACGGGCAGCGACAGGGCCGAGCGGAGGGGTGCCACGACCGGGACACCCCGCCAGCGGCCGGGCATGTTGACGAGGAACTCCGTGACGCCCGTGTCGGGATCGTACAGACCGGGCACGCCCACGCCCAGACTGGCGACCTGGCCATGGGCGCCCATCGCGGCACGTGCCGTGTCCGCCATGCGAGCCACGACCGCGTCCGAGCCCTCATCGGAGTGGGTGGGCACCTGGCCGGTGGCGACCACGGACCAGTCGTCGGCCGCGCGGTCGATCACGGCCCACTTGATGTTGGTGACGCCGAGGTCCAGCCCCAGTGACGAGCCGCTCGAGGCGGCTCCACCCGAGCCCGCGAGTGGCGGCCGCACGGGGGTCACCGCTCGCTGGTCAGGCGCGCGTACGCGGCTGTCACAGCGAGGATGATCACGCCGTACACCATGATCCTCACCGGCTCAGGAGCCTTGAGCACGATGAGGAGACTGTTGAGCACCGTCAGGATGAGAGCGCCCACGATCGTCCCGGCATAGCCACCACGGCCACCGAAGATGGATGTCCCGCCGATGACGGCCGCAGCGACCGAGGGCAGCAGGTACGAGTCGGCCGTTCCCGGTGCTGCCGTGTTGGTCGACCCAGCCAGCACCATGCCCGCCAACCCGGCCAGGATCCCTGACAGCAGGTACACCACCAGGAGCACCTTCCACAGGCGCACACCGGCGAGTCGCGACGCGATGGGATTGTCCCCGACCGCGTAGAGCAGCCGACCGTATCCCGTCCGCCGAAGGCCCAAGATGATGATCGCCGCGATCGGCACCAGGACCACCAGGGCATTGGGTACGAACCCGAAGCTCTGGTCGCTGCCCACCCAGGTGGCGATGTCCGGGACACGCGCACCCACGGTGATGACGTAGCGCTGATAGACGACGAGCGCGCCTGCGGTCACGAGGCCGGTGCCCAGGGTCATGATCAGTGGCTGGACGCGGAACACGCCGACTCCCAAGCCGTTGACCAGACCCACGACGGCGGCCACCCCGAGCGCCAGGAGGATGGCCACGACCGGCCCCTGCCCGGGGGCCTGTGATGCCATCACGAACCCTGCCGCGGAAGCCACCGTGGCCACCGAGAGGTCGATGCCGCCCGTGAGCATGGTGAGCGTCTGGCATGCAGCCAGGAGCGCGAGCGGCGTGGCGAACCGGATCGTGGAGCTGAGCCACGCCTGGGGTCTCCCCAGGAGCCCAGGCTGCACCGTGAAGAGCAGCACGACGAGGGCGATGAGCAACAGGACGAGAGGGATGAGCGGCTCATCCCGGAGCCGCTGCGCCCATGTCCGCGTCGGCATCGCATCGGCCGTCGAGGCGGTGCTCGTCATGCCCACGTCCTCATCGTTCAGCCCGTTCGCGACGGAGCATCACCAGGCCGCCGACCATGACCACGATGACCAGCACGATGCCTTGGATGACGCGGCTGTAGTTGGCATCCACGCCGAGGAAGAACAGGTTGTACGGCAGGAGCGCCAGGATGAACGCGGCGAGCACGGGTCCCAGCATCCCGCCCCGACCGCCGGCCAGACTCACGCCACCGAGCACCACGGCCGCCACGCTGCCCAGGGTGTACGGGCCTTGGGTGGGAGTACCGATCCCGGTGTTCATCGTGAGCGCCAGCCCACCCATCGCAGCGAACAGGCCACCGATGACATACGCCGCGATCCTGGTCCGTGACACATCGACGCCACTCCGGAGGGCTGCGACCCGATCGCTGCCCACGGCATAGATGGAGAGCCCCAGACGAGACCGGCGGACCGGGATCCAGACGATGCCGATGCCGATGGCCATGACCACCAGTGCTCGGGGCAGCCACTCGTTCAACCACCAGCCCACGGAGAACGACTTGAACCATTCGGGTGCCGCCCCACCGGGCGTGCTGAGGACCATGAGCGCGGCACCGGCCCAGACGAACTCCATGGCGAGGGTCACGATGATGTCCGGGACGCGCGTGAACACCACGAGCAGTCCGTCCAGCAGTCCGATGCTCGCCCCCAGGAGCAGCACGAACACGACGACCACGACGGACGATTCCACTCCGACCGCTTGCATGAGCACCGCAGCGACCGAGTTCGTCAGCGCCATCTGGGCAGCGATGGAGAGATCCACACCGCCGGAGATGATGATGACCGCCTGGGCGGCCGCGGCGAACGCCGCCGCCAGCACCGCGGTCGCCAGGGACTGGACGTCGCTCGGGCCGTACTCCGGCCGGATGGTTCGGGCGATGACGAACATCCCCACCAGCAGCACCAGCAACGCGAGGACCCAGCCGTTCCGCTGGATGCCCGTCCAGATGCCACGGGAGCGCGCCGAGGGACCGCTCTGTGCGAAGGAGGTCGTGGTCATGCCACGGCCGGACCCGAGGGGTGCCCGACGACCGCCTCCTCCACGGGCATGGGCACGCCCGGCGGAAGGGCATAGGCAGCGCGCAGCAACGTGGGCTCGTCCGCGTGCTCCACGGACATCTCCTCCACCACGCGACCGCCGAAGATGACCACGACGCGGTCGCAGGCGAGGCGGACCTCCTCGAGCTCCGAGGTGTACAGCAGGACGGCCGCGCCCGCGTCGGCCAGCTCGCGGAGGAGCGCGTAGATCTGGCCCTTCGTGCGGACGTCGATACCGCGCGTCGGATCGAAGCAGAGGAGCGTCCGGACCCCGGTCGCGATCCATCGGGCGATGGTGACCTTCTGCTGGTTGCCCCCCGACAGACGTCGGACCTCGGACTGGGCGCGTGTGTCGATCTGGAGACGCGCGATGGCATCCCGCACGCGGCTGCGTTCCTGTCGGACCGGGATGGGTCCCCACGCGCGCACGTCTGCCGAGAACGGGAGCGCGATGTTCTCGCTCACCGATCGCTGCGGCAGCAGCCCTTCCAGACGGTCGGCGGGCACATAGACGAGTCCTGCCCGGATGGCATCCGCGGGATGTCCGAAGCTCACGGTCACGCCGTCCACCGCGATCGAGCCGCCACTCGGACGGCGGGATCCCGCCAGGACCTCGAACAGCTCCTCCTGGCCCTGACCCTCAAGGGCGACCACCCCGAGCACCTCACCTGCGTGGAGGTGGAAGGAGACGTCCTGGAGACGCGATCCGGCGCGCACGCGGTCCACCACCAACCGTGGGGGGCGGTCGGGAGCGGTCGGCGGGCGCGGCGCACGGATGCCTGGAGCGTCAGCGGCCTTGGCGACGCCGGCGCCGCCCAGTATCAGGGCGACGATCTCCGACTCGGCCCCGGGCGCCATGTCCACGACGCCCACGGTCACGCCATCACGCAGGACCGTGGCTCGGTCGCACAGTCGCGCGATCTCGATGAGTCGGTGGGAGATGAAGATGACGGAACGGCCGCTGGCTCGCTGACGACCGATGACCTCGAGGACCCGCTCCGTGAGGTCGGCCGGCAGCGCGGCGGTCATCTCGTCCAGAAGCAGGACCGCTGGATCCGCAGCAAGGCCGCGCGCCAGGTCCAGGACCCGCTGTGTGGGGAGTGGCAGCTCTCGTGCGTAGGCATCCAGGTCGACGTGCGGCAGACCCAGCTCGGAGAGCCAGTGGCGCAACGCCTCGATGGGGGTCTCCGTGAGACGGAGGTTCTGGGCGACCGTCAGGTCCCGGACCAACGATGGGTCCTGGTACACCGAGACGATGCCGGCGCGGCGCGCCTCCACCGGGGAGCGGATGACACGTGCCTCGCCGCGGACGGTGATCGTCCCGGCGTCCGCGTGGATGGAGCCCGTGAGGATCTTCACGAGCGTGCTCTTGCCGGCGCCGTTGGCGCCCATGAGCGCATGGACCTCGCCCGGGCGGACCGAGAGGGACGCATCGCGAAGCGCCGCGACCGCGCCGTAGCGCTTCGCGACACCCCGGACGTCCAGGAGCGACTCGGTGGTCATGGTGCCATGTGCGGCGAGGGGTGCCGGTGACCCGACACCCCTCGGTCCGGTCCTGTTGGTCCGGGCTACTCGCCGGGGCCCTTGCAGGCCAGGAGCTGATCCTTGGTGTAGGTCGTCCAGCCCTCGATGGAGAGACCGAGCGGCCAGATGGGATTCAGGGAAGGATCGTTCGCTGCGGTCAGCTTGGCGATCCCGTCGGGGGTCACGTTGTCCCACACATCGGGTGCGAGCACCACCGTGTGGTCCTCGGGAGCGTCGCCACCGAGGATCTGGAGCGCCAGCGTCACACCGGCGCCACCCACGGAGCCGGGGTTGGTGACCGCAGCACCGGTCTGGCCGGGATAGTTCGCGGTATCCAGCAGCTGGGCCACGAAGCCGACGTTGTCCGCGCCGACGACCGGCACCGTGATGCCGGCCTTCTTGAGCTCATCGACGATGACGTTGTCGATGCCCGAGGTCCAGACACCGTCGAACTCGGTGCCGGCATTGATGAGGTTGGTGATCTGCTCGACCGCGGTGCCCTGGACCCAGCCCGTCTGCGTCTCGCTGACGACGTTGATGCCGGGGTTCTCGGCCAGCGCACGCTTGAAGCCCACATCGCGGGCGGTATCGGCCGGATGGCCCGCAGCGCCACGCATGTAGACCACGTTGCCGGTGCCACCCAGCTGCTCGAACAGCCACTTGGCGCCGAGGTAGCCGTAGTTCTCCTGGTCGTTGGAGAGGTTGTAGGCGGACGGCTCGGTGACCGGCGCATCGATGGCGATGACCACGATGCCCTGGTCGGTGGCCTCCTTGATGGCCGGATTGAGCGCATCGGGGCTGGACGGGTTGACCAGGATCGCATCCACGCCGTCCGCGATGAACGTTCGGATGTGGTTGAGCTGACCCGCGGGATCCGTGTCCTCGTTGAGGATCTTGACCTCGCTGACCAAGCCGGACGCGACACCCTGTGCCTGCGCGGAGCAGAGCATCTCCTCGCGCCAACCGTTGCCCACCGAACCGGGGTTGGTGACGCCGATGCGATACGAGTCGCCCGCGTCCTGGGCGGCGACGGGCAGCGCCAGCGCGGTCGCCATGACCGCGACGCCGAAGCCCGACAGCACCCTTCGTGCCGAATGGTTCATGTCCTTGGAGTCCTCCTCTGACCGCTCGACCCGCACCTGGGATGCGCGGTCGGGCGATGATGCCATCTGATCAGGGACGCCACGCTGTCGTCGGTCACACCTCCTCGTTAGGGCTTGTCGATGGCGCGTGCGATGCGCCGGGCATGCTCGTCGTAGGCACCCTCGAACAGGGCACGCGACCGCTCCGCGCCGACCTCGGACGCACGGGTGATGACGGGGGGCATCGCGCCGCGCTCGGTGAGCAGCTGCGCGACTCGCACCTTGATGCTGTTGACGATGGCCACGTTGGAGATGGTGGATCCAGGGCCCACGGGTGTGTCCAGGCCATCGACGTGGACCATCGCGTCGCCGGGCGGGGTGCACAGGTCGATGACCAGGTCCGCCTCGTCGAGGAGCCGCGAGCCCACCTCCGGGCCGGGCTCGGCGGACATCGATTGTCCGACGGACGTGACCGCGATCACCCGGAGGCCACGGGCGCGTGCGCCACGGGCCATCTCGACCGGCACGGCAGTCAGGCCGCTGGCCGAGAAGATCATCATGACGTCGCGGGTCCCGAAGGTGAAGTTGGAGAGGATGACCTCCGCAAGCCCGGGCACCCGCTCGATGAACATCGCCTGGCGCTGACCGTTCGCCCCCACCACCTGGGTGTGGAATGTCATGGACAGCTCGACCATCGGGTGGAACCCCGGGAACGAGCCGTAGCGCGGGAACATCTCCTCCACCGGGATGCGGCTGTGGCCGGTGCCGAACAGGTGGACCAGGCCACCTGCCTCGATGGCGTCCGCGCACCACGAGCTTGCCTGCTCGATGGCCGGCATCTGGGAATCGGCCAGTCGCTCCAGCAGGTCCCGCGCGAGGTCGATCCAGGTGCGCGTGGTCACGGGTACCGCCGCGGTCGTCATGCCGCCACCCGCTCGGCGTGCGCCACCGGCTCCCAGTGCCCACTGGCCAGGGAGCGATACGCGGCGTCGAGCACCCGGTTGACGGCGAGCCCGTCGTGGAAGGTCTCGCGCGGGGCGACCCCCTCGCGGAACGCCTGGACCATGTGACCCATCATCGCGTCGTGGCCGTGTGCGTAGGTCTCGTCCGGGGCGGGGAACACCCAGCCGGTCTCGGAGTCGGCCTTCTCGCCGATGTAGCCCGTCGGCTGCTCGATGAACGCCCGCAGCACGGTCGTGGAGTGGTCCGCGATGATCCGGCCGGCCGAGCCGGCAAGCTCGAAGCGTCCCTCCAGGCCGCCCTTGCTGGACCACGAGACATCCATGGTCGCGGCTCGGCCGTCCTCGAAGCGCATGATCATGACCGCGTTGTCCTCCGCGGTCGTCCGATCCGCGTGGACCAGGGTGTCACCCCACGCGAAGGCCTCGCGCACCGCGAGATCCTTGCCGAACAGGTAGCGGGCCGCCTCGATGCCATGCGATGCCATGTCCAGGAGCGCCCCGCCACCGGCCGTGTCGCGATCCCAGAAGTGGGATGCGTGGGGACCGCTGTGCGCCTCGCGAGCCCGGAACGTGACCGGCCTGCCGATGCCCCCCGCGACGACCATGTCGCGCATCCGGACCATCTCCACGCCGAACACCACGTTCTCCAGATAGCCGTGCCAGACGCCCGCCGCCGTGACCGCGGCGAGCGCCGCGGCGGCCTCGTCGCCGCTCCGACCGAGCGGCTTGGTGCAGGCGACGGCCTTGCCATGACGTGCGGCGGTCTGCACAGCCTCCACGTGCAGCTGGTTGGGCAGCGAGACGACGACGAGGTCGACGTCGGGGTCGGCACACACCGCGTCCATGCTGTCGAAGGCACGGGCGTAACCGTGCGTCCCGGCGAACGCTGCACGTCGATCCGCGTCGCGGCCGTAGCAGGCGACCGGTCGGGCGGCCGGCACGTGGCGCAGGCCCCGGGTATGGAAGTCACCGATGAACCCGGTGCCCAGCATCCCGATGCCGACCACGTCGCGCACGCTCAGTAGCCCCCGCCCACGCTGGAGCCGCCGACGACCCCTGCGGGCGTGTGACTCGAGGATGTGGCGCCAGCCGTGCGTGACCGGAACTCATCCAGGATGGCGCTGGTGGTGGTCGCGCCGATACGCGTCACGCCCACGGCCATGACCTC
>CAZYTQ010000069.1:0-16865 GCA_964650135.1 uncultured Anaerolineaceae bacterium
CCCCAGTCTACCATCGAGCCGTCGATTTCGAACACCCGTTCGACGCACCTGGCACGGCCCGACGACGGGCCGCGGGACCTCCGGGCGTGGTCCGGGTCGCCCGTTCAGCCGATCGGTGGCCGCTCCACCGCCATGAAGGGCAGGATGTCGGCCCGTGACAGGGCCTCGGCGAGGGCGTCCTCGACCTGGTCGAGCGTCTCGGCGAGCGTGCCCCTGGTGTCGATCGTGCGGTCCACCTGGCCCCTGAGCTCGGCCCGGATACGCTGCTGCACCTCGAGGCGCCGGTCCATGTCCTCGAGGCTCATGCCTCGTCCGATCAATCGCTCGCGCTGGATGTCCTCGGGGCAGTCGATGAGCCAGACCTCGTCGCATCGGTCGGCCAGACCGCCCTCCACGAGCTTGATGGCCTCCACGACCGCGAACGGGATACCGTCGTCGTAGGCCTCCTTGAGCGCCCGGTCGATGCGCATGCGCACGAGTGGGTGGACCAGCGCCTCGAGGTCGGCGAGCGCGACGGGGTCCGAGAACACGACGCCGGCGAGCATGTTGCGGTCGAGCGCGCCATCGCGGGAGATGACCTGCTCGCCGAACCGCTGCTTGATGGCCTGGATGATGGGCTCACCCGGGGCGGTCACCGCGCGGGCCATCTGGTCGGCGTCCACCACCCGGCCACCGAGGCGCCCGAGCATCTTGGCCACGGACGACTTGCCACAGCCGATGGGCCCGGTGAGCCCGATGATGTACGGCTGGTCAGGGGGTTCGGTGGCGTCGGGGTCGAAGCTCGGGATCCACGGGTCGGCTCGCCCGATGGCAGCACCCGACCCACCGAAGTTGTCCTCCTCGCGACGCGGCGGCATGAGCGGCAGACCCTCCTCGCCCACGGGGCCACGCACCGGCCGGCGTGGCGGCAGCTTCGAGCGTCGCACGGGGCGTGGGCCCACGGACGCTGCCTGTGCGCTCTTGCGCGTGTCCTCCGGGAACCGGGGCTCGTACAGGGGCTCCTCGTCGCGACGCGGCCACGGCACCGGGTCCGGCATCCTCATCGGGGCGCTCGCTCGGACAGTGCCAGCCAGGCCTCCTCTGCCTGCGCCAGGGCACCATCCACGTCCGCCAGCTCGCTCGTGAGACGTCGGAGCTCCACGAAGTTCGCCTGCACCCGGGGGTCACCCAGGGCCAGCTCCAGCTGCGACTTGCGCACGCCCAGCCGTGTCATGTCGTCTTCCACCTTCCCGATCTGACGCCGGTAGGCGTCCTTGGACAGCGGCGCCGGGCGCTTGCTGCCCGGAGCCGGCGCGGGGTGGGTGGCCCGGTCGGCGCGCGTGCCGGTCGGGACGCCCGCCGGGCGCCCTCGCTGGGTGGCCGTGCCTCCACCCACCGTCGCCTGTCCACCACGTGCCCTGTCGGGACGGCGTCGTTCGAGCTCCTGGGCGACCGTCCAGCCGTCGGCGACGGCCTGACGCCACTCCCGGTAGCTCCCGTCGAAGGGTGCCACCAGACCGGGTGTGCCGTCCAGTCCCGGCTCCACGACCCACAGTCGCTGGCACACCGACTCCAGCAGTCGCCGGTCGTGGGACACGATGAGCATCGTCGACCCGGATCCTCGCAGGAACGACTCGAGCGCCTCGCGGGCCGGGATGTCGAGGTGGTTGGTGGGCTCATCGAGCAGCAGCAGGTTGGCCGGCATGACGCCCATCAGCGCCAGCTCGAGACGTGAGCGCTCGCCACCCGACAGCTCCGCGACCGGCTTGAGCACCTCCTCGCCCCGGAACAGGAAGCGCGCCAGATAGCTGCGTGCCGCGGTCGTCTCGATGCGGCCCGCGGCCAGGATGGCGTCCAGCACCGTGCTGCCGGGGATCGGCGCGTCCCGGATCTGGGCGAGATACCCGGGTGTCACGTTGGCACCCAGCCGGACGTACCCCTCGATGGGCGCGAGGACGCCCGCCACGGTCCGCAGCAGGGTCGTCTTGCCGGCGCCGTTGGGGCCCACCACGCCGACCCGCTCGCCGCGTGACGCGTCCAGGCGCTCGACGCACAGGATGGGCGTGCCGGAGGGGACCGCCGCCGACCTCGGGAACCCGATGGTGACGTGCTCGAGGGTCAGCGCGATGTCCCCCGATCGCGCGACCGCACCACCCAGGAGTGCCTGTGACGGGAGCGCCATGCGTGCCTGGGGGCGCGGCGTGTCCGTACGGGTGGCCTGCAGTGCCTCGAGCCGACGCTCGTGCTCGTGCATCTTGGCGTACTTGCGGTGGCTTCGATAGCGCTGGATGAGCTCCTGCTCCCGAGCGATCTGCTCCTTGCTGGTGTCGGCGTCCTTGCGTTCGCGCGCGTCGGCGGCCTCGCGCTGGACGAGGTAGGCCGAGTAGGCGCCCCGGAAGGGCCTGAGCCGCCGGTCACGCAGCTCCCAGATGCGGGTCACGACGGCGTCGAGGAACGCCCGGTCGTGGGACGCGACGAGGACCGCGCCGTCCCGCCGCGCGAGGTACGCCTCCAGCCACTCGAGCGCCGCGAGGTCCAGATGGTTGGTGGGCTCGTCGAGCAGCAGCAGGTCGGGGTCGTCCACCAGCAGCCGCGCCAGCGCGACCCGCGTCTGCTCACCCCCCGACAGCTGGGTCGGTGGCCGCTCCCAGTCGCCACGGGCGACCCCCAGGCCCGACAGGATCTCCTCGACCCGCTGGTCGAGGTGGTAGCCACCGAGATGATCGAACCGTTCCCGGAGGTGGGCGTACTCCGGGCCAGCCACCGCCGCCGGTCCCGCGGACTCGAGCGCCGCGAGCTCCTGCTCCAGACGTTCGACCTCCGCCGCGCCCGAGCGCACGGCGCGTCGGACCGTGGGCGCCGCCGCGAATGCCGCGTCCCGGTTGGACTCCTGGCCGAGCATGCCGACCCGGATGCCATGGGCGACGTGGACCTTGCCGCCATCCGGGTCGTCACGTCGGGAGATGATCCGCAGCAGCGTCGTCTTGCCGGCCCCGTTCGGACCGACCAGCCCGATGCGCTCTCCCCGCGCGATGGACCCGCCGACCGAGTCGAGGATCACGAAGTCGCCGATCTCGCGACGCACCGCGTCGAGTCGCAGGATGCTCATGGTCGGTCAGCGTCGGGCGCCGACGGCTCCTTCGCCTGTCGGCAGCTCGCTCCAGCGCTGGCCGCGCCGGCCGGTCGTCGATCGCGCGGTGCGGAGCAGCGCCAGGTTGCCGGCCGTCCGCTCATCTGTCGGCAGCCGCTGGCACCACGAGCAGAAGTGGGTGGCGCGGATGCCCAGCACGAACCGCTTGATGGGCCGGCCACAGCGATGGCAGGGCTGGCCCGTGCGCTGGTAGACGTCGAGATGGTGCTGCATCTCGCCGTCGCCCTCGGGCGCGGTGTAGTCGTCGATGGACGAACCGCGACGCACGATGCCCTCCGTGAGCACCGCGCGGACATGGGTATGGAGGGCGCGCTCGTCCGGCGGCCGCAGGCTCGCCGCGCTGCGCAGCGGGTGGAGCTTGGCGCGCCACAGCGACTCGTCGGCGTAGATGTTGCCCACACCCGCCAGGAACGCCTGGTCGACCAGCAGCGGCTTGAGTCGTGCGCGGCGTCCACGGATCAGCTGCCGGAACCGGGCGAGCGTGAAGGCGGGGTCGAGCGGCTCGGGGCCCAGCTCGTCGAAGGGGTCGGACTCGTCGGCGCCCAGCGCCTTCCCCGCCTCGTCCCGGCGATACAGCGCGATCCGCGCGAACTTGCGCACGTCGCGGATGAGCAGCTCCCGCTCCCCGTCGAGCGCGAACACGAGATGCACATGCTGGTCCCGAGGGGTACCGGCAGGCAACACGAACACCTGCCCCGTCATCTTCACCTGGAGCGCGATGACCCAGCCACCGGACAGCTCCAGCACCAGCCACTTGGCGCGTCGCGTGACCTCGGTGATGGCGCGACCGGCCACACCCACCGCGAACGACTCCGGGTCCGGGTGCTTGATGGCCCTCGGCCAGTCCGTCCAGAAGCCGGTGATCATCGCGCCGAGCACGAGCGGACGCAGCTCGCGCGCGATGGTCTCGACCTCGGGTAGCTCGGGCATCAGCCGCATCGTAGCGTGGGCCGCCCACGCCACGTGGGGTGACGAGCCCTCCGGTGCGTGGCGGCCCTCGCCGACGTTCCCATCATCTGGTCATCCGGACGAAGCATCGGCCCGAACCGCCATCGGGCCAGGCTCGCACGGCCGCCAGCGGCTCCCCGGGGCGACTCCGCTTCGACATCCTGCCCGCGACCTGCCGGTCGTGACGGGGGCGCCGCCCGACGCCTGTCGTGCAGCGGCGCGTGAGCAGATGCGTCGCCGTTCGGCCCGCTGCGTGGGCGCGGGGCATGGGGGAGCTCCCACTCCCCGCCAGCGCTCGCGGTACGCTGCGCACCCATGGATGTCGTCGCGCTCATCCCGGCCTACCAGGAGGCGACCCGCATCGGGCCGGTGATCGAAGCCGCGCGGCGCCACCTGCCGGTCGTGGTCGTGGATGACGGCTCGCGGGATGACACGGCCACCGTCGCCGAGGCAGCGGGCGCGACCGTGCTTCGTCAGCATCCCAACGAGGGCAAGGGTGCCGCGCTCCGGATGGGCTTCCGTCACGCCCTCGGGTCGGGCTGCCCAGCCGTGGTGACGCTCGACGCCGACGGCCAGCACGACCCCGACGAGATCCCGCTGTTCCTGCAGGCGTGGGAGGCGCGCGCCGCGCCGCTCATCATCGGCCAGCGCACGTTCCGCGAGATGCCGCCGACCCGTCGGCTGGCCAACGAGCTGGGCACCCGTACCTTCTCGTGGGCCGTGGGTCGCCACATCGCGGACAACCAGTCGGGATACCGCCTCATCGCGGCCGGGCTGATGCACCGCCTGCTGGAGAGCCGGGAGACGGGCTTCGAGTTCGAGGTCGAGATGATCACCACCGCGATCCGGGCGGGCATGGACATCGACTGGGTGCCCATCCGGACCATCTATGCGGGCGAGACGAGCCACATCCGACCCGTCCACCATGTCGCGAGCTTCCTGCGGGTCGCGCGGGAGGCACGTCGCACGGTGCGTCAGCCACTGCCGTCCGGGCCGCCGCCGGAGGCCTGACCGGCCGCGGGTCCGATGACCACGGCCGCCGCCGGGGTCCGACCGGCCGGCCGGAGGCCTGACCGGGGCGGGTGTCGTGTGGCCACGGCCGGTCCACGATGGGCCGTGCCAGGTGCCGATCAGGGGCGGGGCAGCAGCGCCATCGACTCCCAGTCCTCGCCCACCTTGACATCGACATCCAGCGGCACGTCGAGCGGGAGCGACGTCTCCATGATGTCGCGGACCACCGGCGCCAGCTCCGCGACCAGCACCCTGGGCACCTCGAGCACCACCTCGTCATGGACCGAGAGCAACAGCCGCGCCGGTGACCCGTCCCGGCGCAGCCGGTCATGGAGCCGGATCATCGCGATCTTCATGATGTCCGCGGCCGTGCCCTGGATGGGCATGTTGATGGCCATCCGCTCCCCTGCCCCGCGCAGCGAGGCGTTGCGCGCCTCGAGCTCGGGGATCCAGCGCCGCCGGCCGAGGAGCGTCTCCACGTATCCCTTCTGACGTGCCGTCTCCCGGATGTGGAGCATGTAGTAGCTGATGCCGCTGTACGCCGCGAAGTAGGACGCGATGAAGTCCTGCGCCTCGGCACGCGGGATGCCGGCACGGCTCGCGAGCCCGAAGTCGCTCATGCCGTATGCCAGGCCGAAGTTGACCATCTTGGCCATCGACCGCTCGTCTGCGGTGACCGCGGCCGCGTCCTTCTTGAGCACCCGCGCCGCAGTCTCGCGGTGGATGTCCGCGCGTCGCTCGAACGCCTCTCGCAGGTGTACGTCGCCGCTCACGTGGGCCAGGATGCGCAGCTCGATCTGGGAGTAGTCCGCGGCCAGCAGCACGCAGTCCGGGTCACCCGACACGAACGCCCGCCGGATCATCCGGCCGAGGTCGGTCCGGATGGGGATGTTCTGGAGATTGGGGTCCACCGATGACAGGCGGCCCGTCGCCGCGACCGCCTGCTGGAAGGTCGTGTGGAGTCGTCCGGTGTCCGGGCTCAGGAGCACCGGCAGCGCATCGATGTAGGTGGACTTGAGCTTGGTGTACAGCCGCCAGTCGAGGAGCATCGAGACCATGGGGTGGGCGGCGCGCAGGTCCTCGAGCACCGACGCATCGGTCGAGAAGCCCGTCTTGGTGCGCTTGCCCCGGGGCAGGTCGAGCTCGTAGAACAGGACCTGCTCGAGCTGCTTGGGGCTGCCCAGCGTGAACTGGTGCCCCACCGACTCCCAGATCCCCTCCTGGAGGCGGCCGATCTCCTCGGCGAACGTGCGCGACAGGTCCCCGAGACCCGCGGTGTCGATGGCGACACCCGTCGCCTCCATGTCCGCGAGGACCGGGACGAGCGGCATCTCCAGCTCGTCGAGCACGCGATGCAGACCCGGCTCGTCGACCAACGCACGGGCCAACGGCGCGCGCACCGCAGCGGCCGCGAGCGAGGTGACGGTCGCCAGCTCGGGACCACGCAGCTCACCCGCGGTGGGCAGCTCCAGGTCCAGCCGCTCGGCGCAGATGTCGCCCAGTGACTGCGCCCGCAGGGCCGCGTTGAGGATGTACGCCGCCACCTGGGTGTCGAAGGCGACCCGGGGCAGGCTGCCGCGCTCCCGGCTCATGCTCGTCGTGGCGTTGGGGTCCCGACGCGCCAGCTCCCAGACGAGCAGTGGCTTGACGTCATGCCCGGCGATCGGGATGCCCGTGGCCATGACCCGCTCCGCGAGCGCCGCGGCACCGTCCGCGCCCGTGGCGATGACGCGTCCGTCGGCACCCGTGACCGCGAACCCCAGCAGCGAGCCGCGGCGCGGCCGCGGGTCGTCGAAGGCGGCACCCACGGTGAGCTCGGGTTGGGCCCCGAGCCACTCGGCGAGGTCATCGCCGGGACCGAGCGCGGCCACACCCGCCGGGTCATGGAGCACGTCCCGCAACAGGTCCGCAGGATCGCCGCCGGACGTGCGCAGCCCGGTCGCGACCGGCCGGTCGCGCTGCGCGACCGCGGGCTCCGAGCCGCCCCCGTCCGACACGTTCCCGAAGTCGAGGCTCAGCTGGAGGCCACTGTCGGTACCGCCAGCGCGGCCCGTCCGACCCGCGACCTGGGCGGCCGGCACCGGGCCACCCCGGTCCGCCTCCCGCAGCAGGTCACCCGGTGCGTGGGGTCCCTCGCCGTCCACGGCGGGCAGTCGCTCCACGAGCGTCCGGAACTCGTACTCCCGGAACAGCCGGATGACCTCGGCGCGGTCGTAGTCGCCAAGCCGCGCTGCCTCGAGGTCCAGCGTCACGGGCGCATCCCGGTCGATGGTCACGAGGTCGCGCCACAGCAGCAGGTCATCCCGGGCGCTGACGAGCTTGTCACGCAGCTTGTCCGGCTTGACCTCCTCGATGTGCTCGAAGGCCCCATCGAGCGACCCGAAGTCCAGCAACAGCTTGGCCGCGGTCTTGTCACCCACGCCGGCGAGCCCCGGGATGTTGTCCGTGGCATCGCCCTTGAGCGCCTTGAAGTCGATCATCTGGTGGGGCGCCAGGCCGTACCGCTCGTGGACGCGCGCGGGGTCGTACATGATCGTGCCGTTCGCACCCATGCGCGTGAACATCAGCCGGGTGTGGTCCGACACCAGCTGGAGCATGTCCAGGTCACCCGACACGATGACCGACTCGATGCCCTGGGCCTGCGCCTGGAGCGACAGCGTGCCGATCAGGTCGTCGGCCTCGTAGCCCTCGAGGTCGAACACCGGGATGCGGAACGCGGCCAACGTCTCGCGCACGATGGGGAACTGCTCCCGCAGGTCGTCGGGTGTCGGCCGCCGCGTGCCCTTGTAGGCCTGGTACCGCTCGGCGCGCTTCGGCCGACCGACATCGAAGCAGCACACGACGTGGTCCGGGTGCGCGTCCTGGAAGCCCCGCAGCACGATGCTCCAGAAGCCGAACGCGGCATTCACGAGCTGCCCCTTGCTGGTCGAGAGGGGCGTCTCGATGAGCGCGAAGTACGCGCGATAGATGAGGCTGTGGGCGTCGAGCAGCATCAGGCGGGGCACGACCCGAGTGTAGGGCCCGACCGTGTCGTGCGGTGTCAGGTTCCCGGTCGTCGTGTCCCGGCGGCCGGCCGACGCCACGTGCAGCGCCCGGGCAGGACCCGGGACGGACCGATCTCAGCGGAGGAGCGGATCCTCGGTACGTCGGCCGAACCAGACCAGCAGCAGCAGCACGCCACCCGAGCCCGCCAGCACGATGCCCAGGAGCAGCAGCGCATACGAGGTGTCGTCCATCGCGCTGGCGGCTGCCGAGACCGACGACGCGCCATCCTCGGGTGGCACCGCATCCTCCTGGATCGCCGCCGGCGGCCGGGTGTCCGAGGCATCGGTGGGCAGTGGCAGCATCGCGGTGGCAGGGTCCGTGGGTGACGGACTGACCGCCATCACGCGCACCTGCAGCGTCGGATCGCCCGAGCCCTTGGGCGCCTGGCCACCCATCTCGCGCCCGGTCGAGTCATACGCCTGCGGGCCGGCGCCATCGGTCGAGGCCGGACCGGAGTCGGCCTCCTGGCCCGCCACGGGCGCGTCCGGTGGCTCCGGTGCCTGCATGGTCATGGTGGCGTCCACCCCGGGATCGGTGGCCCTGGGTGAGACCTGGTCGGTGGTGGGACCTGCGCCTCCGGCCACGTCCTGCTGCTGCCTGGGCAACATCGGGGACACGACCACGAGCACGATCCCGGCGGCGAGCGCGGCACCAGCCAGCGGGCGCAGCACCGCCTGTCGGGGTGCCGCGATCCAGCGACCGAGCCGTTGGAGCACGGAGCCACGGCTCGCCGCGGCCTGCTCGGGCGTGATGCGGAAGTCGCGGGGCCGTGGTGGGGTGGGCGACGTGGCGATCGCGTGGCTGATGACCCCCAGGTCCGCCGCGAGGACCGCGCACTCGGCGCAGTCATGCAGCAGCCGCCGCGCCTGGACAGCCTCATCGGGTGCCAGGTCGGCGGGGTCGGTGGCCGCCCGGACGATGAGCCAGCGATCGTGGCGATCGTGCTCGTCGGGAGGCAGGGTGGTCGGGCGCATGGGGTCCAGACGCACCGGGTCGCCCGTCGGTTCCGTCGGTCCCGCGTCAGCCACGGAGCAGCTCCATCTGGTCCGCGAGCAGGTCGCGCAGCGCGAGACGTCCCCGGTGGATGCGTGACTTCACGGTGCCCAGCGAGACGCCCGTCATCTCCGCGATCTCCGCGTAGTCATAGCCCTCCACGTCGTACAGCACGATGGCGATGCGCTGGTCATCCCCGATGCGGCCCAGCGCCTCGGCGAGCGCCCGGCTCCGGTGGCGGCTGATGGTCGTGTGCTCCGGCCCCTCCGATTCGTCCGCGGGTGGCTGCCACGCCTCGTCCTCCCACTCCGGGAAGGGGTCGACGGGTCGACGCTTGCGGGTGCGCAGGACGTCCGTCGCGGCGTTCATGGCGATGCGCGTGAGCCAGCTCCGGAAGGAGTCGCCGCGGAAGCGCGACAGGTTCCGGTACGCGCTCAGGAAGGCCTCCTGGACCGCGTCGGCGGCAGCCTCGCGGTCACCCACCACCCGGAAGGTCACGGCGAACAGGTGGTCCTGGTGGAGCTCCACGAGCCGGTCGAACGCCGCGAGCTCGCCACCGAGCGCGGTCTCGACGAGCGCGCGGTCGCGGGCTCGCTCCGCATCGATGCGGGCGCGATCGGGGTGGGGCGAGGCGGGTGATGGTTCCGGGTCGGCGCCCGGCGGGACGTGGGCGCGCGCAGGGTCGTCCACGGGTCTCGGTCTCCAGGCCATCCGGTGGACCCGCGCCGAGGCGCGCGGGATGACGTCAGCGGGCGCCGCGAGTCTAGCATCGGGCGGCGAGGGTCCGGATCCGCGTGTGGCTCGGATCGGCGGCGCACGCCGGTCCCTGGCTGCTCGGCCGTACGCGGACCATCAGGCGCGACCGGATGTCATGGTACGGTCGGCCAGCCGGCTGGCCCCTGTCGTGGCCGGTCGCCAGGGAGGCCCAGGATCGGTGGCTGCTCCGCTGCGCTTCGTGGCGCGGCCATTCGTGTGCGGCGCGCTGGGTCGTCCGGATCCGGGGATCGGCACGCGTCTCCGCACGATGCGCCCGGACCTGGTCACCATCATCGATGCGCCGGATGCGCTGCTGCTCGCATCCCAGGCCCTGGCGCCGTATCGCGACGACGAGGGCCGTCGTGCCTGGGCGTTCGGGGACCGGCGACCCGCGCCGGGGATCGGCTGGCGCGATGCGGCCGTCTCGGTGGAGGCAGCGGGCCTGGCCGAGGATCCCGACGAGATCGCCCTGCATACGGGCGCCCACGGCCTCGTGGACGTGTTCCATCGACGCATCGGCGAGACGACCTGGTTCGCGAGTCGCATGGATCCGCTCCTCGATCTCGACGACGGCCCGCTGGACATCGACTGGGATGACTGGGCCTGCCGGCTGGTGCTCACGTACGCGGTCGGCGACCGGACCCCCGTCCGCCAGGTCCGACGGCTGACAGGCGCGAGCGTCCTCCGGCTGGACCGGTCGAGCGGCACCGTGCACACCGACCATTGGACGCCGCCCTGGGTCGGACTGGCCGCCCCACGTCCGGGCGCTGGGGACCCGGCCGCCATCGTCGACGCGTTCCGCGGGGCCGTCACGAGGACGGTGGCGGCGCAGGTCAGCCATCCGTTGAGCGGCGGCTTCGACTCGCGGTTCATGGCGATCATCCTGCGTGACCTGGGTGTCACCACCGACGCATGGACCGTGTCCAAGGACGACGGACGAGACGAGATCGGCATCGCCCGGGACGTGGCCGACGCGCTCGGCCTGGAGCACCACATCGTGCCGCCAGCGCGTGCCGCGTATCCGGAGCTGGCCGATGAGGTGCTCGATCGCACGGGCCACCTCGTCGCGCAGCACATCTGGGCGGCTGGGCTCGCGCGGGCCATGCGCGCCCAAGGCCGGCAGGTCATCGACGGCCTGGCCATGGATATCCTGCTCAGCAACACCCATATCCCCGAGGCGGCGGTGCGAGCCATGAGCGCCGACGCGCGGGACGACGCGCTGCTCCACGAGCTCTCCCGGCGGCACCTCGCGAACGGGACCCTGACCGCCGATGCGGCCCGCTGGGCGTACGCCACGGCGGGGCGGTGCTGGCGTGAGTCCATCGCTCGCCTTCGGGACGACCCGAACGCGGCCATCCTGTCCGTCCTTGCCACGCGGACCGCGCGTGGTGTCGCGGCGGTCGGTCAGTGGCTCTACGGGCCCGACATCCCGGTGGCCATGCCCGGCGTGGACCCCACGTTCCTCGTGGTGGTGCTGTCCGCCGACCCTGTGCGCAAGATCGACGGGCGGCTCTACCGGGAGGTGCTGTCCGTCGCCGATCCCGTCGTCGCGGCCATCCGCTCCACACGCGACCCGGACCGCGCCTGGACGGGTGGCCGTCGTGACAAGGCCGGCGTCGAGGGCGTCGAGTGGCTGCTCCGGCGGATGCGGCCTGCCGGGGAGCTGCCCGGCCTCGTCGACCCGGGTCTCGCGTCGGAGCTCGAGGATGCGCGCCACGCGCAGCTCGCGAATGGGCAGCTCGATGATGCGCACACGCGTCGGCTCCAGGGCCTGAGCCAGCACGCGCTCGGCCTGGCGGTCATGGGTGGCTGGCTGGAGCGTCATCGTGACCGACTGGCATCGCTCGATGTGCCGTGGTCCAGGGGAGGATCGCCCGCCTTCGAAGGGACCGGTGTGCGGGCCCGGGTCCGCTGCCTGCTGCGGGGCGGACGCTGACGTGTCGCCAGCGGCGGACGCAGATGTGTCGCCAGCGGCGGACGCCGACACCATCGGGCATGCACCCGCGGCGGCGCGTCCGTACTCGCCGCGATGCGATCGGCCCCGCGCGAGCGGCCTTGCGCTGCGATACTCCGGGTCTCAAGCCGGGGTGGCGGAATGGCAGACGCAGTCGACTCAAAATCGACCGAGGGTGACCTCGTGAGGGTTCGAATCCCTCTCCCGGTACCAGCCGAACCGACCCGCGTGGGATGATCGGCGCCGGCAGACCTCAGGAGGAGACACCAGATGAGCGATCTCGTGGTCATCACGTTCCCCGACGAGACGGGAGGGCCGGCTGCGCTGCAGGCGATGCGCGAGGCCCAACAGAACTCGGGCCTTGCGCTCAAGGATGTCGCGGCCGTCGTGAAGGACGCTGACGGGAAGGTCAAGACCCACAACGAGACCGACAGCGCGACCGCCACGGGTGCTGTCGGCGGCGGCATCCTGGGGCTGCTCCTGGGGCTCGTGTTCTTCCCCATCGCGGGTCTCGCCCTCGGCGCCATCGCGGGCGCGCTGATCGGCAAGAGCCTCGGCAACAACGTGGACAAGAACCTCGTGCGGGACGTCACCAACGACCTGGGCCCGAGCAGCTCGGCGGTGTTCGTGCTCGTCGAAGGCAGCGCCGCAGCGCTCGTGGGCAGCGTGCGACACCTCGGTGGCAAGGTCTACCAGACCACCCTCGAGTCCGACGTGGAGGACCAGCTGAACGAGGCCCTCAAGAGCCAGGGCTGACGCCGACCTGGCCTCCGGGCCCGCACACCGCGTCGCCCGCATGAGTGACGACGATCGGGTCAGGTTCGTGGGCCGTCCGCGCGTGATCGGTTCGCTCGGTCCACGCGACCCCCTGCGAGAGGCACGCATCCGCCGCCTGCATCGATGGGCAGCCGTCCACGAGCGACAGGACGTGGTGCTGCTGATGACCATCGACGCGGCACCGCCGGGTGGCCCGGGGTTCCACGGCCCGCCCGGGGTCGTCGCGGACGGGGTCGTCGGCACACCCTACCGGGATGCCTCCGGCCAGCGTGCCTGGGTCTTCGGGTCCCACCAGCCGGAGGCGCCGAGTGACTGGCGCCAGGCAGCCCTCTCGTGGGACGCACCGGGCCTGGCGGACCTGGGTGACCGCGTGGTGCTGCACGCGGGCGCCGTCGGCTTCCTGGACCTGTTCACACGGCGCATCGGCGACAGCCTCTGGTTCGCGAGCCGGATGGCAGACCTGCTCGCCCTCGACGACGAGCCGATGGCGGTCGACTGGGAGGCGTGGGCCTGCACGCTCGTGCTGGGGTGCCCGGTCGGCGACGCGACACCGTTCCAGGCGATCCGGCGACTGGAGGGAGCGGCGGCCCACGTGCTCGAGCGATCCACCGGCGTCCTCCGCCACGAACGCTGGGATCCGCCGTGGGTGGGCCTGGACGAGGTGGCACCCGATGCCGGCGATCCGGGCGCGGTCTGGGACGTGGCGCGAGCGCTGGTCCGGCGACTCCCAGCGGGCCCGATCGCGCTCCCGTTGAGTGGTGGCTTCGATTCGCGATTGATGCTGCTCGCGTTGCGCGACGCAGGTCGCATCCCCAGGCTGTGGAGCACGGACAAGGATGATGGCCTCGCGGACATGGCCATCACGGCGGAGCTCGCCGGCCACCTCGGTCAGCCAGTCGAGGTGGTGCGCCATGAGCCGGGCATGACCGGCCAGACGATGCTCACGACCATGGCGCGCGTGGAGCACATGGTGCCGCTCCACTGGTGGATGACGCCGCTGGGCAGCGCGCTCCACGCGGATGGGCTGCCCATCGCGGACGCGCTGGCCGCAGCGACCGCCATCAAGGGCGCGTTCCAGGAGCGCGCCGTGGCCGCGAGGGACGCTGGCGTCGACTGGCGACCCGCGGTCCTCGAGACGCTCCAGCGGCAGTCGCCCGATGGAGCGGTCCTCGACACACAGGTCAGCCGATGGGCGTTCCCGACCGCCCGCGGCGCCTGGATGAGGGCCGCGGACCAGGTCCGCGGTGACGCCAACGAGGTCACCCTCGTCATCCTGCGTTCCCGGACGACGCGTGCCATCGCGAACCTCTCGCATTGGATCTTCGGCCCCGAGGTGCGCGTGGACATGCCGTTCGCCCATCCCGACCTGTTGCGGGTCGGCTTCCAGGCCGGCTACCGACGCCGCGCGGACGGCGGCTTCTATCGTGAGGTGCTGCGCATCGCGGACCCGGTCATCGGTCCCTGGCGCACGACCCACGACCCTGCGGGCGCGATCCCGGAGCCGTCGTTCACGCGGACCGACGAGGCGACGCGACGCTGGGTCATCGAGCAGCTGCCCAGGGCGGAGGTCGTGCCGGGCCTGGTCGCGCCCGGCCTGCGCCGATTCCTCGAGACGGGGCACCGGAGCGCACCACCGGCCCGCCGCTGGCCATGGCAGCCACGTGGTCCGCATCGGCGCACCGACGTCCTCGCCTCGTATCGGATGGCACGGACGGTGGCGCGATCGCTCCACCTGGTCCTGCTCGGCGACTGGATCGGGACGCACCGCGACCGGCTCACCAGCCTCGAGCCGCCGTGGATGGACCGCGAGGATCCGGGCCTGCCGGACTAGTCCAGCTGGACCTGGGCGAAGTCGCCGACGCGTCGCTGGATCTCGCCCAGCAGCTCCGCATCGTATGCGACGCCGCCTCGCAGCTGCATCGGCTGGACACGCCCACTCCCGGCGGGCACGTGGAGCACCACCGGTGTGTCGCCCGGACGGGCCGCGAACACCTCCCGCAGCTCGCCGAGAGCGGTGGTGAGGCGCTCGACGGGCGCGGGCCGGAAGCGGACGTGGAGCGTCCGGTCGTCGGCCGCCGCCGTGGGAATGGTCGCGGCGCTGGCTGCGGCCACCTCTCGTCGCTGGGCCTCCTCGGGCCACGGTGGCTCGTCGTCGGCGTCGGTCATCGCAGATGGGACCGGCACATCCGACGCATCGGGCGCTGCCGGGGCGGCGCGTGACGGAACGGCGTGCACAGGGATCCCGGGCGCGGCGGGGGCGGCGGGGGCGGCCATCGCGGACGCAGGCGCAGCGGGGGTGCTCACGCCGGTCCCGGGGCGGACCACGACATCGATCGACCCCTGCACCCCGCCACCCCGCAGGGGCGACACGAGCGGCACCGTGCGCACCAGCGGTTCGATGGCCACGGCCACGGGCTGGGCACGGACCCCGACGCGGGCGCGCGCCGGCTCCCCTGGCCCGGTCGCCACGGATGTCCGGGGCGGGCCATCCGACCGCGCTCGACCTGCCTCCCCGTTCCGCGGCCCGACCCCCTGACCCGTCGGTTCCGCTGGCGTCCCGACAGGCGCCCCAGCCTGGCTGGCCGCTCCGTCCGCCGGCCGCCGGTAGGGCCCACTGCCACCCCCGCTGCCGTTGCCGTTCCAGCCACCCTGCCGCCCGCGACGACCCCGATCACCGACCGCCACGGCCGCACCGAACCCCTCGGGACCAAGCGCCTGTACCTGCTCCCAGGTCCATACCGAGTCGGCGAGCAGCACCGTCTCCTCGCCCTTGTGGTCGATACGCCCAGCGACCAGCAGCACCGCCTCGTCCACCCAGGTCGCCGAGGTCTCCTCGTACGTCTTGGGGAACACGATGATCTCGGTCGACCCCTGGAGATCCTCGAGGGTCGCCACGGCCATGGTCGCCCGGGCGCGTGTGATGACGGTCCGCAGCCCCGTGACGACACCCCCCAGCACCACGCGCTGCTGGTCCAGCTCCTCGCCCACGTCCGTGGACCAGGCATTGACATAGCGACCCATCTCGGTCGCCAGGTCACCCAGCGGATGATCGGAGAGATACAGGCCCAGGAGCTCCTTCTCCCATCGTGACCGCTCGCGTGAGGGCGCCTCCGTCGCGGGTGGCAACGGTCGCTCGAGCACACCCTCGCCACCGCCCAGGTCGGCGAACAGCGACACCTGGCCGGAGATCCGGTCTCGCTGCTCGGCCTGGCCATACGCGATGGCATCGTCGAGCGCGAGCAGCAGCTGCGCCGGGTGGCCGAAGGCCGACAGCGCACCGACCTTGACCAGCGACTCCAACACCCGCTTGTTCACGAGGCGCAGGTCCACGCGCCCACACAGGTCCGCGAGCGACCGGTACTCGCCGCCGGCCTCGCGCGCGGCGACGATCGACTCGATGGCCCCCTGGCCGACGTTCTTGACGGCCAGCAGCCCGAAGCGGATGGCCTGCCCCTCGACCGTGAAGTGCAGGCCACTCCGATGGATGTCCGGTGGCAGCACCGCGATCCCCAGGCGACGGCACTCCGCGACCGCGCCCGCGACCTTGTCCGTGTTGTCCCGGAACGCCGTCAGCACCGCGGTCATGTATTCGACCGGGTAGTTCGCCTTCAGGTACGCGGTCTGGTAGGCGATGAGCCCGTAGCAGGTCGCGTGAGCCTTGTTGAAGCCGTAGCGCTCGAACGGCTCGAATGCCTTGAACACCGCGTCGATGACCTTGGGCTCCACGCCCCGCTCGGCGGCCTGGCTCACGAACTTGCCACGCTGGGCCTGGAGCACGTCCGACTTCTTCTTGCGGATGGCGTAGCCGAGCGTATCGGCCTCGGGACCCGTGAAGCCGCCCAGCGCGATCGCGGCGGCCATGATGTCCTCCTGGTACACGAAGATGCCGTACGTCTTGTCGAGGTACGGCTCCAGCAGCGGATGGAGGTAGGTCACCGGCTCCTGGCCGTGCTTGCGCCGGATGTAGGCCGGGATGTTGTCCATGGGCCCGGGCCGGAACAACGCCACCATCGCCGCGAGGTCGTACACGGACGTCGGGCGGAGCTCCCGGATGTAGCGGCGCATGCCCGCGGACTCCAGCTGGAACACGCCGGTCGTCTCGCCCGAGGACAGCAGCTCGAACGTCATCCGGTCGTCCAGCGGGATGTGGTCGAGGTCGATCCGCGGGATGCCCCGCTGCTCGGAGATGAGGTCCACCGCCTGGCGCAGGATGGTCAGGTTGGAGAGACCCAGGAAGTCGAACTTGAGCAG
>CAZYTQ010000070.1:0-16788 GCA_964650135.1 uncultured Anaerolineaceae bacterium
CCCGCCGGGTGGCCGCTCCCCGCCGGGTGGCCGCTCCCCGCCGGGCGCGGCGACCCCCCGGGCGATCGGGTCACCCAGGGGGACGTAGCAGATGACAGCCGGCCGGCCCGGCACGACCCGGGCCGCCAGCCGCGCGATACCGGAGGACGGGTCGGCCGATCCCGGCCCGTCCTCGTGCGGGTCTACTGCGCGTTGTCCTTGGTGAGCAGGACCGCCGGCACGTACACGATCGGCTCCGCGGGGTCGGTGCCCGCGAAGTGCGCGTCGATGATGCCCACCAGCGTGTCCGCGATGGTGGGCCAGTCCTGGCGCACGGTCGCGATCCAGTTGCCGCCCTTCGCCACCTCGGCACGGGCGAAGTCCTGCCCATCGACGCCGGTCACGAGGACCTCGGGCCGACCCGCCTCCTGGGTGGCCTGGTAGGCGCCCAGTGCCGAGGCATCCCAGCCTGCCCAGACCGCGTCCACCTCGCCCTGCGGATGCTTGGCCAGCAGGTCGAGCGTCGTCGCCTTGGCGAAGCCGGTCGAGTCCGCGGGATCCCCCTGGACGTACTCGATGACCTCCCAGCCGTTGGCCTCGAACAGCGCTCGGGCTGCCTCCGCGCGCAGACGCACGGGCTCGAAGGGATCGAAGTGGATCATGATCACCTTGCCGGGGCCGTCCACGCCATCGATGATCGCCTGCGCCGATGCCTGGCCCAGGTAGCCGTTGTCCGTGGTCACGTTGACCAGGGTCGGCGGCACGAGCCCACCCGTGTCGAGGCCGAACACCGGCACACCTGCTGCCGCGGCCGCCGCGAGCCCCTCGCCGAACTCCTGGGGCGTGCCGAACGCGGTCACGATCGCATCGACCCGCTGTGCGATGGCCGAGGTGATCTCGCCGCTGATGGCGGCGTTGTCACTGTTCGTGTCCACGACCGTGACCCGGTAGCCGTCGGCCTCGGCCGCGGTCCGGAACAGGTCCACCGCCTCCTTGGCGGCGGGCTGTGCGGCGTAGTCGGGGGTGATGACGGCGATGGTGCGCCCGGCACCGGCCGGCGATGCGGGTGCTGCCGGCGACTGCGCGACCGCCGGGACGACGGCTGCGACCGCCAGGGCGAGCGTCGCCACGCTGGCGACGCCCACACGACGAAGACGAGTGCTCATGGATCCCTCCTCCTGCGACTGGAGCGGTGAGCGTGCCACATGCACGAGCATGGCGTCATGGGCTCACCACGACGGTAGCCTCCGGCCTTGGTCGTGCCAGCCCTCGGCCGCCGCCGCTCCCCGGCCGTGCCAGCCCTCGGCCGCCGCCGCTCCCCGGCCGTGCCAGCCCCGGTCGTGCCAGCCCTCGGCCGCCGCCGCTCCCCGGCCGTGCCGCTCCCCGGCCAGGCTCCGCCGCCAGCATCGCGGGATCCGCTCCGGCCATCGCGGCCGAGACCCTGCCACATGACCCGACTGGTCGATCACGAGCCGCATGTCCTGGGACTCCTCTCCCATGTCCACGCTCGACCGGATCGCCGATCGCCCTACCAGCAGGGCGGATGTCATGAAAGTGGCGGGTCCGGTCTGGCTCGTGATCGACCAGTGATATCGATCGGCTTGGAAGTGCCGGAGCCACGCGCCGAAGGCAGCAGGGTGCCAGGAGTCGCGCGCCCGCCCCAGGACCGGAGGCCGTCGTCACTCCTTGACGGCACCCGTCAGGGCACCCCGGACCACGTACCGCTGGCAGACGATGAACACGAGCACCAGGGGCAGCACCATCAGCAGGCTCAGGAGCGCGCCCTCCGGGTTCTTGAGCGTCGAGCTGGTCCCTCGCATCGCCGACATCGAGATCATGGAGGTGCCCGTGACGAGCGACTGCAGCCCTACGGGAAGGGTGTACGTCGCGTCGTCGTTGAGCATCACGAAGGGCAGGAAGTAGTTGTTCCAGTTGGCCGTGAAGCTGAGGAACGTCAGGAGCCCGATGAGGGTCTTGGAGAGGGGCAGGCAGACGAGCCGGAAGAGCTGCCACTCCGAGCAGCCATCCACCCGCCCGGCCGCGAGCAGGTCGCGGGGCACGCTCGTGGCATAGAAGACATAGGCGAGATACACGCCGAACGGGAAGAACGCGGTCGGCAGGATGACGGCCCACGGGCTGCCGACCAGTCGCAGGGTGCTCATCTCCAGGAACAGCGGCAGCACCAGCGCGGACGTGGGCACGATGAGCGCGATGAGGGTCAGCCACAGGATCAGGCGCCGCCCTCGGAAGTCGGTGGTCGCGAGCGCGTAGCCGGCAGGGATGGAGATGACGAGACCGATGATCAGCGCCGCGGCCGTGTACCACACGGAGTTCCAGGCCCAGAGCAGGATCCGCCCGTCCTTGAAGCCGACGAGGTGCTCCCACGCCCGGAGGTAGTTGCCGATCTCCCCGAACGCCAGCGAGGGGAGCGTCACGAACTCGCTCTGGACCTTGCTGGGTGCGATGGCCAGCCACAGGAGCGGCAGTCCGAAGAACACCGCCAGCGCGAGGAGCAGGACGAGCCGGGTCGATCCGCCGACCGACGGCCGCGCGCGGCGGCTAGCGCTCTGCGACATCGGGCCGGAAGAAGTCGGTGAACCGGATGATGAGGACCGCGGCGAGCAGTCCGACACCCAGCATGAGCAGCGCGATCGCGGCCGCGCTCCCGAAGTCCGAGAGCTCGAAGGCGTAGGCATAGCTCAGCTGGTTGAGGGACCAGTACCTGCCGACCGTCGAACCGGCCGCCACCGCCAGCAGCTGGGGTTCCACGAACACCTGGACGTTCGCGCCGAAGGTCAGGCTGAGCAGGTAGATGATGTAGGGCCGGACGAGCGGCAGCTTCACCGACCATGCCAGGCGCACCGGGCCGCAGCCGTCCATGGTGGCCGCCTCCGTGATCTCTCGTGAGATGCCGTTGAAGGCGCCATAGAAGATGGCCACCCAGCCACCCGCCGCCGCGAAGAAGAACATGATCGCGAAGACCCACGGCAGTCGGCTGCCGCTCGTGACCTGGCCGATGGTGGTGAGCCCCATGGCCTGGAGGACGGGCGCGAACGGGCTGATCCGCGGATCGAGCATGAAGATGGCGAGGAGGGCGAGCGTCGGCCCCGCGACCGCGCCCGGGATGAAGTACAGGGTCCGCATCCCGGAGCCCATGCGGTCCTGGCGGGCGTGGAGGAGCGCCGCGATGGCGAGCACCCCGATCGCCCCCAGGGGCACGGAGATGAGCAGGAACTGGGTGACGTTGCCGAAGGCCGGCAGGAACCGCACATCGCTATAGGCGTTGGCGTAGTTGTCGAAGCCGGCCTGGAACAGCTCCGGCGTGCCCCGCTGGAACGACGCGAAGCTGATGATGAGCGCGTAGATCGCCGGCCCGATGGCGAACAGGAGCATGAACACCGTGTGCGGCAGCACGAACAGGTGCGCGGGCCTGATGCGACCTCGGGGGCGCCCGATCATCGTGATCCCGGAGCGACGGACGGCCGGCGGATGCGCCGACCGTCCGTCCTTCGGTGGATCTGGGTCAGGGCGTGGTCACGACCTGGTAGCCCGCGACCTGTGCGGCCTGCACCAGGGCCTCCTGGAATGCCGGCAGCGCTGACTCGATCGTCCTGCCCTCGTTGAGGGCCGAGAGGATCGTCGTGCTGAAGATGCTGGCCGTGTCATAGGTCACGATGCCGAAGAGCGGATCCTCGAAGGCGGCCGCCTCGATGTAGACCGGACCCGGGTCGTTCGCGTAGAGCGGGTTGCCGGATGTCTTGGCGACCCATCGCTCGGCAGGTGCCTTGTACGCCGGGTAGGTGGGCGCGAGGTCCACCTGGTACTCGTCCGCGGTCGCCAGCCAGGTCGCCAGCTCCACGGCCAGATCCAGGTTCTGGGTGTGCCGCGAGACCGCCCAGGCAGCACCACCCTGGCCGCCGAAGTACGGCTGCTCGTCCGCTTCCCACCGGGGCGGCAGCGCGACGCCGAGCTGTCCGGTGGCCGTCTGGTAGTAGACGCTGTCCGGCGTGCCACCGAACACGAACTCCCCGAACCAGGAGGGTGCCGTCAACACCAGCAGCCGGTCCTGGTTGGCCGCATCGATGAACAGCGGGTCGAAGGTGCCGACCTTGGCGACGACACCGATCTCCTGCATCCGGTCGACCCACTGGGCGACCCGCACGCACTCGGGTGCGAGCACGTTGATGTACACCGTCGTCTCATCCTGGAGGTGACCGGTGGCACATCGCCCGGGCCAGAAGTACATGTCCAGGCTGAGCGCGTCACCGAAGGCGCCGATGAGGTAGCCGGGATGCTCCACGGCGACCCGCTCACCGAGCGCGGCCAGCTCCTCCCACGTCGTGGGCACCGCGTAGCCGAACGAGTCCATGAGCGGCTTGTTGTAGTAGGTCACGCTCTGCGCGATGTCGTTCGAGAGGCAGATGACGCGACCATCAGGGCGGATGCACTCGCCGATGACGTGCTCCTCGAAGCCGTCCAGCAGCTCCTGGGACACATGCGGCCGCAGGTCCAGGGCCCAGTCGTTGCGCTCCGTGGCGGTCATCGCGATGAGGTTGGCGCCGTTGAACACGATGTCCGGCCAGCCCGACCCGGCGTTGTTCGCCAGCGCGATCTTGGCGGGGATCTGGAGGATGTCCACGGCCTCGGCCGTCACCAGGTGCGCCTGCTCCGGGTGGGCCGCCTGCCAGGCCTCGATGGCGGGTATCCGCACCTCGTCCACCCACGCCACGATCGGCGCGGGCCCATCCTGGCCCAGGACGACCGACGCCGGCGCCATGGCCAGTGCGGCTCCGCTGATGCATACCGCCGCCATGCCGGCGGTCAGGATCCGCTGCACGGTCCACTCCTTTCGAGCTCGAACCTGGATGGGGCCGCCGACCGCGACCGTCATGTCCGTCGCGTGCCCGACCGCCCGGACATCGCTGCTGGCCGATCCTAGCACGAATGAGACCGCAAATCCCACCGAACCTCGCTAACCGCTGCGTGCCCGACGCCGACCTGCCGAGGCCGGCGATCCCATCGCGCCAGCACAGCTCCCGCACGGAGGCATCGGGACGGGCACGAGCCGGACACCGGCGATTGAGATTCGGTCGGAATAGTGTTACGGTCGCCGAGCGGGCCCATGCCGGAACCCGACGACGGCGAGGCATGCCCAGGCACGCTGCGAGGCCCCGGCGCGCCCGGGTGAGCCGAAGGAGGGGACGTGGAGCACCGGACGCTCGGACGTGACGGGCCGACGGTGTCCGTCCTGGCCCTCGGCGGTGGCGGGATCGGGGGCGTGTACGGCCCGACGAGCGTCGAGGAGGCCATCCGCGCCGTCCGGTTCGCGCTCGACGCGGGCATCGACCTCATCGATGTCGCGCCCTCGTATGGCGACGGGCGCGCGGAGTCGGTCGTGGGCGCGGCCATCGCCGGGAGACGCGCCGACGTGACCCTGCTGACCAAGGTGGAGCTGCCCGCCGGCCGGACGGACGTGGAGCGGTTCGTGCAGGCCTCCGTGCGTGGCAGCCTGGAGCGCCTCGGTACGGACCATGTCGACATCCTGATGATCCACAACATCCTGTCGGACACGCCCGGCCGGCCGCACGCCACGGCGATCGGCATCGACACGGCCCGCCGGATGCACGACGTCCTGCTGCGCTATCGGGCCGAGGGCGTCGCGCGCTGGCTCGCGTTCAGCGCCTGGCGATGCAGCGAGCACGTGCTCGACGCGATGCTGGAGCGCGGGTTCGATGTGCTCCAGGCGGAGTACAGCCTGTTCAACCAGACGGGCATCCGGCAGGCCGACCCGGCGCACGGCTTCGGCGACCTGAGCCTGCTGGAGCGGACCCACGACGACGAGTCCATGGGCCGGTTCGAGTTCCGGGGCGTGGACCAGCGACGTGTCATCACGCGCGCCGCCGCGGCCGGTATCGGGGTGATCGGGGTGCGGCCGCTGATGGCCGGCGCGCTCACGGCCGGGCTCGATCGGACCCCTGACCCTGGCTCGGACTTCGAGCTGGCACGCGATGCGGCGGTGGAGCTGCTGGCAGCGACGGGCTGGCCGGCCCACGATCTCGCGAAGCGGGCGATCCAGTTCGCGACCGCACATCCCGATGTGGCGTCCGTGAGCGTCGGGGTCAAGGACGTCCGGGAGGTCGGTGACGCGCTCGCGAGCCTGGCACTGCCACCCATGACCACCCGGGACCGGGAGGCGATCGACCGGATCGCGTGGGCGACACACGCATGATCGTCGACGCCCATACCCACGCCTGGCGTGTGTGGCCCTATGCCACCGCGTCGGTCCCGGACCCATCGACCCGGGGGTCCATCGACCAGCTCCTGTTCGAGCTCGACCGCCAGGGGATCGACCGGGCGGTGGTGCTCGCCGCCTGCATCGACCACAACGAGGACAACGATGCCTACGTCCTCGACGGCGCTGTCCGCCATCCCGATCGCCTGGTCGCGTTCCCTGACGTGGACAGCATGTGGTCGGCGACCTATCACCAGCCGGGCGCGGCGGCGCGTCTGCGGGCGCTGTGTGCGTCGACGCCCATCGCGGGCATCGGCCACTTCCTCGACGAGACGAACGACGGCTGGCTGGTCACCGCGGAGGCGGACGCATGGTTCACGGAGGCCCGCGCCCAGCGACTGGTCGTGAGCATCGCCGCCAACGCGCCCTGGTTCGAGGATGTCGGCCGGGTCGCGGCGCGCCACCCGGATGTGCCGCTGCTGCTGCACCACGTGGGCATGATCCGCCACGTGGACCCGACCGCCGAGGCGGACGTCCGGAGCCTCGTGGCACTCGCCGTGCATCCCAACGTCGGCGTCAAGGCGTCCGGGTTCTACGCGGGGTCCGAGGAGACCGCCGAGTATCCCTACCCGGCACAGATGGCGCTCTTCGAGCGGGTGTACCAGGCGTTCGGTCCGCGGCGTGTCGCCTGGGGATCGGACCATCCGGTCGCGCCATGGGAGGGATGCTCGTTGCCCCAGGCGCGTGACGTGGTGATGCGACACGCGCCGTTCATCGCTCCGGCCGACCTGCCGCTCGTGATGGGCGACACCATGACGACCCTCCTCGAGGAGCGCCGATTCCCGGAGGCGCCGTCGATGCCCGGCCGCTGACCGACCGGGTCCGTGCGACGCATCCGATCCCCTGTGGTGGTGGTTCGCAGCCTGGGCCTGCCCCGCACCGTCGGCCCTGCCCCGCACCGTCGGCCCTGCCCCGCACCGTCGGCCCTGCCCGCATGAGAGCGCCGGGCACCCCCGCCATGCCGATCGACCTGACTGGTGGATCACGAGCCAGACTGGACCCGCCTCTTCCATGACATCTGCCGCACTGGTGGGGCCGATCGTCGATCCGGTCGAGCGTGGGATGGGCGACGGATCCGGGAGCATGCGGCTCGTGGTTCGCCAGTCGAACCGATCGTCATGGTGCCAGCGCGCGTGGGAGGGAGCGGGACGGCCGCAGGCTGCGCAACAGCAGTGGGGCGCGAGAGCGCGCCGCGGCGCCGGCACAGACGTTCGGATGACGTGCCTCGGGGCGCTCCTCTCTCGTCGCGTCACGACCGGTGCGGATGTGATGCATGCACCATGTGTGATCGGCCTCGGTCGATGCATGACAGCCGAGGAGGTCGCCGACACCCGGGCCTGACCGGTCACGGAGGAGGCAGGGCCGTCGAGGTCCCTCAGCGGGCCGCGCGCATCCGCGCGAGCGCCGGCGGCAGCACCGCGAGCACGATGACCACGCCCGAGATGGCGCTCTGGAGATAGTCATCGATGTCCGTGAAGTTCAGCCCGTTGTCGATGACGCGCAGCAGGATGACCCCCAGCACCGTGCCCGGCAGGTTGGGTCGACCGCCCCGGAACATGGCCATGCCCAGGAACACGCCCGCGATGGACTGGAGCATCCAGGGGGATGTGGCGGTGGTGTTCGCGGTGGCCGTGCTGGCCGACTGGAGGATGCCCGCAGCGGCCGCGCCCAGACCACACAGCGCGAACGCGATGAGTCGCACCCGCTTCGTGTCGATGCCCGCGTAGCGCGCCGCCTCCGCGTTGCCGCCCACGGCGTACATCCGTCGGCCAAGCACCGTCCGGTCCAGCAGGAACCAGATCAGCGCCGCGATCAGCGCCGCGATCCAGATCTTGTTGGAGATCCCCAGCGTCTGGCCCCGAGCGACCTCCACGAACCCCTGCTCCACGAGACCGTAGACCGGCTTGCCGTCGACCCGGTAGCGGGCAAGGCTGGTGAACACCTGTGACATGCCGAGGGTCGCGATGAACGCCATGACGCCCAGGTACGAGACCAGGACACCGTTCACGATCCCGCACGCGAGACCCACCACGAGCCCGATGAGGATCGCCAGGGGCACCGAGCCGGGATCCTGCGCGTCACCCGCGAGCGTGGTCGTGGTCAGGATGGCCGCCGTGAACGAGGTCGCGAGCGCCGCGAGGCCACCCACCGACAGGTCGAAGTCACCCACGACCATCACGATGGTCTGGGCGGACGCCACGATGACCAGGAACGAGACGGTCTCGAGGATGTTGACGAGCAGGTTCTCGCGGGTCAGGAAGGTGTTCGGATAGAGCACGCCGAACAGCGCGATGAGCCCGAGCAGCACGGCCGGGCCCACGAGCGCCCGCACCCGGGGCGGCAGACGGACACCCCGACCGGCGGTCACGCGGCCTCCCGCCCGTAGCACGCGTGGAGCAGCCGGGCCTCGTCCACCTCGTGGCGTGAGAACCGGCCCGCCACGCGGCCCTCGTGGAGCACCACGATCCGGTCACCGAGGCCCACGATCTCGGGCAGCTCGGAGCTCACCATGACCACGGCGCAGCCGGCCTCGGCCTGTGCCCGGATCAGGCGGTAGATCTCGCTCCGGGTCGCGACGTCCACGCCCCGGGTCGGCTCGTCGAGCAGCAGCACCCGGGGTCGCAGCGCGAGGAAGTCGGCCAGCACCACCTTCTGCTGGTTGCCACCCGACAGCGTGAGCACCCCCTGGTCGATGCCCTGGCCGCGGATATCGAAGCGCTGCCACAGCTCTCGAGCGTGGCCGCGCTCCAGGCGTCGGGACACGATGCCCGGCAGCCGCACGTGCCGCCCGATGGTCGTGACGTCGAGGTTGCGCTCCACGGTGTCCGGCAGCAGCGCCTGGGAGCGCCGCTCCTGGGGCACCAGCGCGACCCCGGCGCCCTGCGCCTGCCCCGGGCTGGTGGGTCGATATGCCCGCCCATCGAGGGTCAGGCTGCCTCCTGCGGGCCGGCTCGCGCCGCCCAGGATGCGCAGCAGCTCGCTGCGACCCGACCCCGCGAGTCCCGCGATGCCCAGGACCTCGCCCGCCCGGGCGTCGAGGGTCACGTCCCGGATCCGCCGCCCGGAGAGGCCGTTCGCCTCCAGCACCACCCGCCCAGGCACCGTGGCGCCCACCGGGAACAGGGTATCGATGGGTCGCCCGGCCATGGACCCGATGATCGACTCCACCGTCGTCCCGGTCATGACCCCATCGGCCACACGCTGGCCATTGCGCAGGACGCTGTAACGCGTCGCGATGCGTGTCACCTCCTCGAGCCGGTGGGACACGTACAGCACACCCACGCCGCGTGCCTGGAGGCGTTCGATGACCCGGAACAGCTCGCTCGTCTCGGCATCCGTGAGCGCGGCCGTGGGCTCGTCGAGGATGAGCAGCCGGCATTCACGCGCGAGCGCGCGAGCGATGGCCGTCATCGTCTGGTCCACCGGGGAGAGCCGCTCGGCCGGCTGGCTCACATCGATGTCCCGTCCCACCTCCGCGAACAGGGCACGCGCCGTGTCATGGAGCCGTCGTCGGTCGAGGATCCCGAGGCGTGACGGCGTGAGTGGTCCCAGCAGGACGTTCTCCGCGACCGAAAGTCCCGGCACCGGCGCCAGCTCCTGGAACAGGGTGGACACCCCGGCCGCCATCGCCGCCTGGGGCGAGCCATGGGGGACCATCCGCCCCGCCACCTGGACCTCACCCCGGTCGGGCGTCACGACCCCCGACACGACCTTGATGAGCGTCGACTTGCCGGCGCCGTTCTCGCCCAGCAGCGCGTGGACCTCGCCTGCCTCGACCACCAGCGCCACGTCATCGAGCACCACGGCGTCGCCGTAGCTCTTGCGCAGGCCGGTCGCGACCAGGGCAGGCGTCGCGGGCTGCGTGCGGGGTCCGGGATCGATGCGCATGGTCCTCAGGATGGGCAGGCCGCGGGCCGATGGCACGGTATCACCCCGGGCCGTCGCTGCCATCCCGTGTGTCGCTGCCCTCCCAGTGCCGACGTGTGCCCGCGCGTGCCCATATGTGCCTGTCGAGATGTGCCTGTCGAGCTGACTCGCGCCCCCGACGCGGGTCCTGCCCCTGACCGCTGTCAGGCGGGGATGGCCCATCGGTCATATGGCTGGCCACCGTGCCTGATCGGCATCTTCCGAGGCATGTTCCCGCCCCGGACGCAGGTCTACGAAGGCCTCTACCCCTCACAGATCCGAGAACGCTTCGAGGCCGATGCCCGAGAGGCGGCGGAGTACGACTGGTACCCCGTCGACGAATCATGGCGCGGCTCCGAGCTCTACGTCATCTATACCCACGACCCGTGGCGCAGGCAGTCGAGCTCGTCGGTCGCGACCGCCGCCCGTGGCTCGGATGGTGGCCGTCGCGGCTTTCGCGGGCGACTGCGTCACCGCTGATCGCCGGCCGGACCTCCGGTCGCGGCCGGACCACTGATGACCGGCCGGACCACGGCCGGGGCTTCCGTGACAGCGCGGGCATCGGGTATGGTCCGCGCACCATGACCACCATCATCGGCCGCCCGGACCAATCCCTCCTCGCACCCGCAGGCGCGCGCCCAGGGGGCGTGCTCGTGTCCTCGCCACGGTCCAGGACCTTCGCCGTGGTCATCGCCGTGCTCCTGGCTCTCGCGGGCATCCTGCCGACCGCAGCGCAGTCCCCCTCGGCCCCGGCGACCTCGGCGAGCCCGACCACGCGACCGGCACCACCGCTGGTGGGCACGACCTGGCTGCTCGACCAGGGTGCCTCGGCGGCCGTCTCCGCCGTGGCCGTGCCGGACACGGTCATCACACTCCACATCATCGACGACCTCGCCAGTGGGGCTGCCGGCTGCAACCGCTACACGAGCGAGGTGGTCATCGACGGCAGTGCCATCAGGTTCGGCCCGGCCGCGACCACGATGATGCTCTGCGAGGAGGCCGTGGCCGCGCTCGAGGCCGCGTATCTCGGGGAGCTCCCGCTCATCACCCAGGCGTCGGTGATCACGGATACGCTGGTGCTGCTGGACGCCGCTGGCGCCCCCCGTCTGCTGTATCGCGCCGAGCCACCGGCGCCCGTCGTGGGCAGCTGGACCGTCACGGCGTACCGCGCTGGCGACACGCTCGTGGTGCCCGACCCTGCCCGCCAGCTGACCCTCGACCTGGGCCTGGATGGCACGGCGCGTGGCTGGACCGGCTGCGATGCGCTGACCGGTGCCTACCTGGTCCATGACCAGGCGATCCGGATCGGACCACTGGCATCCACCGCGACCGAGTGCGCCGCGCCCGGCGCGGCGATCACGGAGTGGTACTACCTGGATGCGCTCGATCGGGCACGCACCTGGAGCCTTGACGAGGCTGGCCTGACGTTCCTCGACGAGGCTGCCGACGTGCTGCTGACATTCTCGGCCGGCACCACGGGTGCCCTGACCGCGAGCTGGCGCATCACCGGCATCGCGGTCGTGGACACATGGCAGGCGCCGATCCCCGCGAGCGCGCCGCGTCTGGACCTGTTCGCGAACGGCACGCTGTTCGGGTGGACCGGCTGCAACAGCATCGTGGCGATCTACCGGGTCTCGGGCGGCACCGTGGCGATCGGGCCGCTCGGCGCGACCTCCGATGTCTGCGCCTCCGATGCGCTGACCGTCCAGGACGCCGCCATCCGGGCGGATCTCGCCGCCGCCACTGGGTGGCAGGTCGACGGACCCGGCCTCGCCCTGGTCGATGCCGGTGGTACACCACGGCTGACGCTCGTGGGCATCGGTCCGGGGCCCGCCCCGACGCCGACACCATCGCCGACCCCTACCCGCACACCTCGACCCAGCCCGACGGCGACCCCCAAGGGCACCACCAAGCCGACCCCGACCCCGACACCGTCATCGGTGGCGGTGCCCGATGTCGTGGACATGGTCGAGGCGGACGCGCTCGTGAGGTTCGGCGAGGTCGGACTTCGCGCGGGTGAGCGCAGCCGAGCCTATTCCGGCTCGATCGACTCGGGCCGCATCGTGAGCACGGACCCACGGGGGGGTGTCATCGTCAAGGCGGGGACCAAGGTCGACTACGTGGTCTCGCGGGGTCCGAAGCCCAGCCCGTCACCGACCCCCAAGCCGACCGCCAAGCCGACCGCCAAGCCCACCGCCAAGCCGACGGCCAAGCCGACCGCCAAGCCGACCCCGAAGCCCACCGCCAAGCCGACCCCCACACCCAGCGCCACGCCCAGCGACCCGCTGGCCGGCACGATGTGGGTGCTCACGCGATACATCGACGAGGAGGGCAACGCGTTCGACCTGCCAACCGACATCGCGGCCCCGACGGCGGTCTTCGTGGACGGGACCCTTGGCGGGTCCACCGGCTGCAACCCGTACAGCACCTCGTACCAGGTGACGGGTGACCGGATCGCCCTGGGCGCCACCGCGACCGGCGGCAGGCTCTGCGGTGAGCCGCTGGACACCCTCCAGTCGCTGTTCCTCGGGGCGCTCGGAACGACCGATCGGTACACCCTGTCGGACGACCTGCTGCAGCTGCGTCTGCGAGGGCCGTCGGGGACGCCGGTCCTCCGGTTCGACGCAGTGCCGCGATAGCCCGGCGCGAGCTGGCGTCGCCACGTCACTGCAAGCCCTGGTGCCTCGTCGTCGAGGAGATCGTGCGCCGGCATCCGTGATGCTGGAGCCTGACCCGACATCCCGGGTCCCTCACTGGAAGGAGGCGACCGATGACCGACCCACTGCGCCCCAACCCGCTGGGTCTGCCCCTCGACCCTGACCCCACGCTGTCCGACCTCCCGGTGGAGATGCCGGGCGGTGATGCCACCGGTGGTGCCATCGACGACCCCGTGGTCTGGCCGGTCGACCGCCCGGGTGACCCCGATGGACGTGGCCTCGACCTGCCTCGGGACGACCCTGACGCGGTGGAGCCCGGGACCGACCTGCCGGACGCCCAGCTGGCTTGAGCATGGACGGGCGGCGGTCGGTCGGGAACGTCGCCGGAGGCAGGTGAAGCGCGTCCTCCTCACACGGGCGGACGCGCCCCCAGCAGACCAAGCTCCCAGGCTTCGCGCTCGAGCCCCTCCCGGAAGTCGGGGTGCGCGATGGCGATGAGCGCGACCGCGCGCTCCCGGATGGTCCGGCCGTGCAGCTCCGCGACGCCGTACTCCGTGACCACCGTGTGGACATGGCCTCGCGTCGTGACGACACCGCCGCCGGGCGTCAGTCGCGCGACGATGCGCGACACCGCGTCGTGCGCCGCGGTGGCGGGCAGGCAGATGATGGCCTGCCCTTCGGGGGCGAGCGCCGCACCACGCACGAAGTCCATCTGGCCGCCGATCCCGCTGTAGAACCGGCCGCCGATGGAGTCGGCGACGACCTGGCCGGTCAGGTCGATCTCGATGGCGGAGTTGATCGACGTCATGCGCCGGAAGCGCCGGATGATGGCCGTATCGTTCGTGTAGTCGACCGGACGCATCTGGACCATCGGGTTGTCGTCGACGAACGACCAGAGGCGCGGCGAGCCCATCAGGAACGCCGTCACGATGGCGCCCCGGTCGAGCTCCTTGTGACTGCCCGTGACGACGCCACGCTCGACGAGGTCCACCACCGCATCCGTGAACACCTCGGTGTGGATCCCCAGGTCACGGTGGCCATGGAGCGCATCGGTCACCGCGCTGGGGATCGCGCCGATGCCCAGCTGGAGCGTGGCGCCGTCCAGCACGCGTGCAGCCACATGCTCGCCGATGCGCCGCTGGATGTCGCCGATGACGCCCGGATGGACCGACCAGGGAGGTGCATCCACCTCGACCCCGTACTCGATGTCGTCGACGTGGACGAAGCTCGCGCCCAGGGTGCGCGGCATGGAGGCGTTGAGCTGCGCGACGACATGGGTCGCCGCCCCGATGGCGGCGGGCATCACGTCCACGGACGTGCCCAGCGACACGAAGCCGTGCGCATCGGGGCGGGTCGTGTTGAGGAGCACCGTGTCCACCGGAAGCGCCCGGCTGGCGAAGAGGCGAGGCACATCGGACAGGAACGCGGGGATGTAGTCGGCACGGCCGTCCGCGATCGCCTGGCGCGCGTTCGCCCCGATGAACAGGGCAAGGTGCCGGAAGGCGCCCGCCACGGCCGGGTCCAGATGGGGCGCCGGACCCTCCGTGTGGAGATGGCTGATACGCACCCCGACGAGCTCCGGCGCTCGGGCGACGAGCGCGTCGAGCAGCACGGACGGGGTGGCACAGGTGCCGTGGACATGGACCAGGTCGCCCGACCCGATATGGGCGACGGCCTGCTCGGCGCTGACGATCTCCATCCCCGGAGTCTATGGTGCGGCGCGTCTCCCGCCTGCGGGCCGGGTGTCACGCACGTCCGGGCCGGATGTCTCGGTCTCGGCGGGCCGGGCGGCACGTCGTCCGCTGGTCGCAGGCGAGTCGTGGGCGCCGCGCCGGCGCTCAGCCCTGCTGCGTGGCCGCGTACAGGTCGCGCACGAACCAGATCTCGGCGGCGTGCTCGATGAGCTCCTTGTTGACCCACCACACGATGTCCAGGAGCGGCAGTGTCGGATCGAGGCCATGGGGATAGGCACTCCGGCCGATGGTGTCGAGATCCATGTCGGTCATCCCGGCCAGACCGCCGCGCCATGCATGCAGGCCGCGCCGAAGCAGCTCGATGCCTGCCGCAGCGGGCATCGGCCAGTCCACGTCCTCGTCCTGCAGGGTATGCCCGCCCGTCAGATGGTCAGCCCGCACGAGCGTGCCCGATCCCAGATGGCAGATCGACCACGCGAGCGTCCGCGGCGGCGTCACGACCGCGTCGACCGCCCAGCCGTGCTCCTCGGGTGCCCCTCGGCCGTCCGGCAGTGGCGCCACCGTCCACGAGCCTGGCGCGGGCTCCCAGAGATACTCGGTATCGGTCAGCCCTGTCAGCCGACCAAGCAGCTGTGCGGCCATGTAGTCCCACTGGGCGAGGAAGGGTGCGAGCCGGGGCGGGGCCCACGCGAAGTCAGCGATCATCGGTCGATGATGCTCGGTGGTCGTGTCGCCACGTGTCAGGTTTCGGACGGCTCGTCAGGATGTGTCGTCAGCTGCAGACAGCCCCGCCGTCGAGGCGTGGCCAGCGCTCCACGACGCCATCACCACGCACCACGTAGAGGGCCCGGCCGCTCGGGACCGCCCAGAGCTTGGCGTCTCCGCGTCGATAGCCCGTGTCGAACGCCCTGCGCGGCAGACGCACACCCGTCGCATAGGGCACGGGGACCACCGTCCGGAAGTGCTGCTCCGGGTCGCGAAGGTACTCCACCAGCGGATCCCGCTGATACAGCAGGGACCACACGCGCTCCCACCCGCAGTGACCGGAGTTCCGTCGGCTGCCCAGGATGCGGCCATCGGGATGTGCCCAGATCCGCCAGTCCGGCCCCAGGTCCACGTCGGGACCCAGCTCCTCGAGCAGACATCGGCGGAACCCGATCATGCGCCAGCCCGACCCCAGGGGTGGCACGCCCTCCTGGAGCAGGACCGCCGTCCTGACCCGCCCACCGGTCCGATACACGAACAGCATCGTGTCCTCGTCGGCGGCGATCGCCTCGTAGCCGTACCACGGCGCGACCAGATCCCCGTCCTGCATCGTGGTGAGGACCACCGTGGCAGGATCGGGTCCGCTGCCGCCGACATCGCCCGGGTTCAGATCACGACCCGTCGATGAGGGTCGTCCATCACACTCGAGGACCTGGATGGGGAGGGGGACCGCGTCCCATTGGACCAGGCCCACCGCGACCACGATGGACGCCTCGAGCGACCGCGCGGAGGCGCACTCCCGATCGCCGTACTCCGCCTGGGCGGTGATCCGATACGTGCCCATCGGCAGCCGCGGCTCCGGCTCCGGCTCCGGCTCCGGCTCCGAGAGGATCCGCTCCACCTCGGCCTCGGCGAGGTCATCCGGGTCGTCGGCGCCGGTCGCCCGGAACGGGACCTCCATGACCTCGCCACCGTGGAGCCGCTGGCGTCCGCACGACGCTCGTCGCCGTGCGCCCAGCCGGATCGGCCCGTCCAGCTGCTCGATGGCGAACGCGACGAGGCCACTCCTGGATGCTCCCACCTCGATCGGGCCGTCGCCGAGTGCTCGCACGAGCGTGGTGATCGCGATCTCCTCGTCGACGCGGAAGTGTTCGCGCTCGGTCTCGATGGTCAGCTGGAAGGTGTCGTCCCGGGCGACACCGTGTCGCGTGAGCTCGGGCGCCGCAGGCACGGATGGAGCGGGTGCCGGAGAGGACGACACAGGGGACCCCGGATCGGGTGACCCGCCCTCGGGCGTCGCGGCGCCGACCCCGTGCGGCAGTGCCATCAAGAGCAGCATCACCATCGCGAGCAGGCGCGGTAGCCATCGGTGGGTCATGCGCATCCAGACGCTCATGGCGGCCGGACGTTACCAGCGACCCGCCGTGACTTGCGGCACCCCGCCGCGTGCCGGTCGGCGGTCGACGATGTGTCCATCGGCCCGTCGGCTGGACGCGGGGGAGAGGCGTACCCTCGACGTGACACGATCGCGGAGGTATGACCCCATGACCACGCC
>CAZYTQ010000071.1:0-8595 GCA_964650135.1 uncultured Anaerolineaceae bacterium
GACGACGACGACCGCGCCATCGCCACGGCCATGACCAGGACGGACGTGGGCGCCCTCGCGGATCGGGAGTTCCCGTCGCTCTCCGGGGGAGAGCGGGCACGGGCGGCGCTGGCCCGGGTGCTCGCGCAGGAGGCGGGCGTGCTGCTGCTGGACGAGCCGACGGCAGCGCTCGACCTGCACCACCAGGAGCTGGTGATGGGCATCACCCGCGAGCGCGCGACGGGTGGTGATGCGGTGGTCGTCGTGGCCCACGACCTCGCGATGGCCGCCGCGTGGGCCGACCGGATCGTGGTCCTGGAGCATGGCCGTGTGGCTGCCGATGGGCCGCCCGGCGCAGTGCTCACCGCGGAGCTGCTCAGCCGCGTGTATCACCATGAGGTGGAGGTGCTGCCGCATCCGCGGACAGGGCTGCCGCTGGTCCTGCCTCGCCGCTGAGCTCCGGCGCTCGCCAGACGAGGCCTGCGCGTCCATCGCCGGCGACCGTTTGACGTCCGGGAGCGCGCCCCCGACACTACGAGGTCGCGCGCGCCCGTAGCTCAGTGGATAGAGCGTCTGCCTCCGGAGCAGAAGGCCGTGAGTTCGAGTCTCGCCGGGCGCGCCAGTCTCCCCTCAGGTCGGCGTGAGGTCGTCCAGCGCCACCGCGGCATCGGCGAGCAGCGACGGTTCTGGACGGGCCATGGTGCGCACGAGCGCCTCCAGTGGCTTCCGAGCGTCGGGCATGTTGCCCAGCATCGTCCCCGTGACGCGTCCATCGGCCAGCCAGAAGGCCAGGAACGCACCGTCGTCCACGTGGCGGATGACCACGCGATCCCACTCCTGCGGGACTCCCCAGGCTTCCATCGACAGGTCGTACTGGTCGCTGTAGAGGTACGGGATGCGGCCGTACGGCGTCTCGTCGCCCAGCATGGACCTGGCGGCAGCCGTCCCCCCGAACCAGGCGGCCGCCCAATGGTCGAGACGGACATCCCTGTCCAGGACCGGGTGGCGCATGACGGCGATGTCACCGACCGCCCAGATCCCGGGGTCGCTGGTCCGGAACCTCGCGTCGATCCGGACACCGTCGTCCACCACGAGACCGGCCGACCTCGCCAGATCGAGACGCGGCGTCGCGCCCACGCCGACGATCACACCGCGTGCGTCGATGACGGCCCCATCGTGGAGCCGTACGCCACGCACCTGGCCAGCTCGGTCCTCGATGGCGGTCACCTGCGCGGCTTGCCGCAGGTCCACGCCATGCGAACGATGGAGATCCGCGTACCGCGCCGCGACCTCGGCACCCAGCGCACGCTGGAACAGCGACGACCGTCCCGTGCACAGGGCGACCGGCGCGCCGAGCTGGCGGGCACACGCCGCGACCTCGGCGCCGATCCAGCCACCCCCGACGACCACCACGGGGTCGCCACTCGTCAGCAGGGCCCGGATGCGCTCGGCGTCCTCGCGTGTCCGCAGCCGCATCACCTCTGGCAGGTCCGAGCCAGGCACGTCCAGTGAACGCGGCTCCGATCCCGTCGCGAGCAACATGCGGTCGTAGCCGATGTGTTCCCCGGTCCCGAGCGCCACGGTCCGCCGGCCGGCATCGACGGACATGACCTGGACACCCGTCTGGAGCTCGACATCGATGTCGGCCCAGGTCTGGCCCTTGGGCGTGATGGCGAGCGAGTCGGGTGACTGCTCGCCTCGGAGGAACCCCTTGGACAGGGGCGGCCGCTCATAGGGTGGGTCCGACTCCTGGCCGATGAGGAGCACGCGACCCGTGAAGCCGTTGGAACGGAGCGCGATCGCGGCACGGCCACCCGCCATGCCGGCGCCGACGATGATGATCGTGTCTGGGTCCATCGACCTACACTACGCCTCGGACCAGCCGGTCGGTTCGTCGGCGGCCATCTCGACGGCCCGCCGCAGGGTCCGGTCGAGCATCCCGGCCGTCAGTCGCCCGGTGAACGTATTCTGCTGGCTCGGGTGATAGGTGCCGATGAGCCGCCACGGCCCGACCGTGGCCTCCGCGTCGTGGCCGAACCGGGGCCGGGCCGAAGGTCGCGCGCCGAGCGAATCGAGGGCGCGAAGGGCTCCGTCCCAGCCCCACGCACCGAGACACACGATGGTCCTCGCACGCTCCAGCAGCCGCAGCTCCTCCACGAGGTAGGGCAGGCAGCGATCGCGCTCCTCGGGTGTCGGCTTGTTGTCGGGTGGCGCGCAGCGATTGACCGCCGCGATGTACGCCCCCTCCAATCGGAGGCCATCCGCAGCGTCCCGCGCATCCGCCTGGCTCGCGAGGCCCGCGCGATGGAGCGCCGCGAACAGGAAGTCGCCCGAGCGGTCACCCGTGAACATGCGTCCCGTGCGGTTCGCACCGTGCGCTGCCGGCGCGAGCCCGACCAGCAGGATGCGGGCGTCCGGATCGCCCAGCCCAGGGACGGCACGGCCCCAATAGGCCTGCTCCGCGAACCGGGCGACCCGCTCCATGGCGACGTGCTCCCGCCACGCCACCAGGCGCGGGCACGCTCGACACGCGCTCACCCGCGCCACGAGGTCGGGAAAACCAGCGCGCTGCCGAGGGCCGGCCTTCATACCGGTGCCGGGGTCGCGCCTCGCTCCGTGATCCGGAACCCGTCGCGGCCGAGTCGCTCGAGGATGGCCCCGACGGACGAAGTCGATCCGGTGGTCCCACCCAGGATGACGTCGCGTGCCGCAAGGGCCTCGAGCATCCGCGTCAGGCTCTCCTGGACCACGAACGTCTCGCCCTGCCACTCGTTGCGACCGGTGGCCATCGCCACCGCCGGCGTCGCCACCCATGACGCGAGGGCGTCCGGTGCGTCATGGATCCGCGTCGAGATGCCCACCGGGCTCGCCACGAGGCCTCGGACGATGAGCGCGACACCTTCCGCGGCGTCGTGGGCAAGACCCAGGTCGCGCGCGGTCCGCGCGACCGCGCCGCCGGCACCCCACGCGTCATACACGCCCACGGCGGCCTCGGGTGTCGAGGCCTCCACCAGGTCACCGAGACCGGCGGCCACCGCCCAGGCGACCAGGCTCGTCCAGCGCTCTCGATCCCGGCCCAGCCACGCGCCGACGACGGCCGCGTCCGCGTCCCCGTCGGATGCGCCGCTGTCGACGGATGTGTCGGTCGGGCCGGTACCCGCCGCTGGGTGCGCCACCACCGGTCGGATGCGGGCCATCCGCGCCACGCGCACGAGACCTGCCAGCCGTTCGCCGACCCGTGCCTGGACGACCGCGGACGAGGTGCCACGTCCTGCTGTGGCACCGACCGCCTGCGCGACCGCAGCCAGCGGTCCCGCCAGGGCCTCCACCGCCTGGGCGAGGAGCGCGTCGGCTGCCAGCCCGCGGCGCGTCATGGCGGCACCCGCCACATCACGCACCGTCTCGGCCCGGAACAGCCCATCGACGGCCATGCGTGTCGGTTCGAGCAGCTGGTCACGGAGCGCGGCCCGCAGGTCCGGGACGCCACCGAGACCCACCCTCCAGGCCAGGCGGGCCCAGTCCCCGGCGGCGTCGTCATGGACCACCTCGGGATCGAGGAACACGTGGCTCCCGTATGCTCGCAGGTCCAGCTCGAGGCCCTGGGCATGGATGTCGCGGCAGCTGCGGAGATGCTCCAGCCCGGTCCGCGCATCGCGCAGGATCACCCACGCCGTGTGGTCGCCCGGAAGCCCGAGCGCCTCACCGGCACCCACGATCCGCACCCTGCCGTCACGATACCTGTTGCGATACACGACCAGGGAGCGCGCCTCGAAGCGTTCGTTCGTATAGGCAAAGACATCCTCGTCCACGTGGCCGTCGCCCGCCACCGCGTCGAGGAGGCGGAACCCCTCTGCCCCCGCGAAGCGCCAGCGCTCTCGCAGCAGCGGGAAGACGACTGCCTCGTGGCGTGCCACGAGGTCGGAGTCGGGCACCTCCTGGAGCATCGCCCTGCGAAACTCCATGCCGTACTTCTCGCCGAAGCCCTCGACCTGACCATGGCCGAACATGGGCAGGCCGGGCAGCGTCGCGAGCATCGTCGCCACCCCGATGTACTTGTCGCCCGAGCCGAACTGGTCGACGGCGGTGCGCTCGTCGGGGTTGTTCATGAAGTTGACATAGCGACCCAGGATCCGGGCGTCGAACCCCACCGTCTCGCGGATCACGCTGCGATAGCCCGCGTTGTCCTCGTCCCGGAGCATGTGCATGAAGGCGCTGTTGTAGACGCGATGCATGCCCAGGGTCCGCACGAAATAGCCCTCGAGCAACCAGAAGGCCTCGGCGAGCAGGAGCGTGTCGGGTGCCTCGGCGGCCACGCGGTCGACCACCTCGCGCCAGAACTCGCCGGGCATGAGCGCGTCCAACTGTGCCTGCGCCAGGGCGGACTCGGCACGCGACGGGATGGCACCCCCGCCGCCCGGCAACGGATACCACAGCCGCTGGATGTGCTTCTTCGCGAGCACCATCGCTGCGTCGAAGCGGATGACCGGGAATCGTCGGGCGACATCCAGGATCACCCGGATCACATGCTCCCGGACCTCCGCCCGGAGGAAGTCGAGCTGTGCCGTGTCGTTCCAGGGGATGCTCGTGCCGTCGTTGCCGTGATAGATGTAGCGGGTCGCGCCGCTCCACCGGTCGACACGCTTGAACACCACCGCCGCATCGCTGCCGTCGAGGTAGTGATCCTCGAGATAGATGCCCACACGCTCGTCGCTCGACAGGTTGTCGCCCGTCCACGAGTACGCGGGATATGGCGGGTCGTCGCGCCCGATGAACCAGTCGGGGTGCTCCATGACCCAGCGCGAATCGATGCCCATGTGGTTGGGCACCATGTCGGACGCCAGCCGGATACCGCGCGCCCACGCCCGGTCACGCAGGTCCTGCCACGCCGCCTCCCCGCCCAGGTCGTCGGCGATGCGGTACTCCATCAGCGAGTAGGCGGACGCGACCGCCTCCGGGTTGCCCCGCAGCTGCTTGATGCGCTGCGAGGCGTGGCTCCGCTCCCAGAGGCCGATGAGCCAGAGCCCCGTGAAGCCCCAGGCCCGAAGCCGGTCGAGCTCCTCGTCCGGGATGCCATCCAGGGTCCGGATGGGTCGGCCGTAGGTCCGTGAGAGCTGGTCGAGCCAGACATAGGTGCTCTTGGCCATGAGCACGAGGTCGGGCATCCAGTCGCGGTCCGGGCTGAACGACTCGGGCTCGCCACCGGCCGCGCCGAACCCGTGCAGCGCCGCCGGCTGGACGTCCTCGCCGCCACCGGCATCCCGCTCCCACGCACGGCGTGCCGCGACCTCCTCCTCGGTGATGACATCCGTGACCCGGGTGAGGAGCGCTCGGACGTCCTGGTCGACGAGGTCCGGCCAGTGGTCCGCGATCCAGCGCAGCTGGCCCGTGAGCGATCCGGGCACCTGGCGCGCCGGCTCGAGGAGCCGTTCCACGACGTCCTGGCCGCCCGTGGCACGCGCGTCGTCGGCGCTTCGGGCACGCAGCGCCTCGATGACCTGGGCATACCCCGACGTGCGGGCCAGCTCCTGCTCGTCGAACAGCTCCTCGAAGCGCATGAATGCGGGGTTCCGGTTGGCGACCCAGAGCAGGAGCAGCTCCGCAGTCGAGAGCATCCGATTGTCCTGCCCACCGGTCCGGTCGCGCAGGAAGGTCACCGGCGGGACCTCCGCGAGGTACACGGGCGCAGACGGGAACGACCCCTCGAATGCCGCGATGTCGGCGTCATGGGTCGTGCCGGGCACGTCCACCAGACCAGCCGCGCGGTCGATGGCGCGATGCTGGAGCTCATGGATGAGCGACATGGCTGCCACATCGCCACCCGTCACCGGCCGCTCCGGTGGCGCGCCGCCCGCCTGCGAGATGCGCCAGGCGGCGAGACGTGCGGCAGCCAGGTCGGAGGCGACCGAGCGGTCGCTGAACGTACCTTCTGCCAGCTGGTAGCGGTCGCGGGCGTCGCGGGCGATCCGGAACTCCATCGCCGCCACGATACCCCGGCCGGCCGAGGTACGGCCGGTGGGTGCCTGTGCCGCCCAGGGCTGGCTCGCTCGCTGGCTTCGCACGCTCTGGCCTCGCACCCGGACGACCGCCTGGGGTAGGCTGTTCGCGGGATGGTCACTGAGGGAGCACACATGCCACGTCACTGGGGTCATCGGTGGGTGGCCATCGCCGCACTCGCGGCCGTCTGTCTCGCGATGCTGCCCGCCATGGCCTCGGCCGCGTCACCGGATGTGCTGCCGGACCTGCGCATGGCCAAGCCCCGCGACATCGCCCTGGTCAAGTACACGAGCGGCGTGTTCGCCGGGCGCAAGCTGTTGCGCTTCACGACCATCATCACCAACGAGGGCCGCGGCCCGCTCGAGCTGCGAGGCAAGCGGGACTGCAGCGATCGGAAGACGTGTCCCAAGATGACCGTGAAGCAGCGCATCAAGCGCGCGGACGGTACCTGGCGGGCGATCGAGACGCGCGCGAAGATGCGCTACGACGTCGGTGACGGTCACCGCCACTGGCACGCCATCGGTCTCGAGGGATATCAGCTGTGGCCGGTGGGCACGACCGACCCCGAGCCGATCGTGGGCGCGAAGTACGGGTTCTGCTTCTTCGACGTGGCCCGCTTCAAGGCGTACGGGGCAGCCACCCGCAAATACTTCGAATCCGGCTGCGGGACACCCACCAGCCTGACCACGAAGATGGGCCTCCGGGCGGGCTGGTCCGACACCTACCCCTGGAACTTCGCGGGACAGTACATCGACGTCACGGGCATACCCAAGGGCCGGTACCTGATGTGCGTCACGGCCGACCCGAAGAAGCGTTTCCGACAGGTCGACACGACCAATGACGACGCGTGGGTGATCCTCCAGCTCAAGGCGTCATCCGTGCAGGTCATCGATATCGGTCGCAGCTCGTGCGAGCGGAAGCGTCAGAAGCTCGAGGGCACGGGAGGCGGGTCGTCCGGGGCCCGCGCGACGGTGGGGTTCGCGGCACGCGCACGGACCGATCAGCAGGCGGGTCCGGTCATGACCCTGCGAACCGTGGCTGGTGCGGCCCCGGGTCTGCTGTGCCAGCTGCCGGGCGCCTGACCGGCCGTCACGTCAGTCGCCGGGGTGGCTGCCACTCCTGATCCGGAACCCGTCGGGCTCGCCGGCGGCGGGACGGAAGCGATGCTCCACCCGGTCGACGTGACTCGCCGGTGGACCCTCGTGGATGGCTGCGAGCAGCGCGTCCAGCGCCGCCCGCTGACCTTCCGCGACCAGCGCCACCGAACGGTCCGCCTGGTTCGTCACCCAGCCTGCAAGGCCCAGGCCGTCCGCGATGCCCTGGACATACCATCGGAAGCCGACACCCTGGACACGGCCGCGGACCGTCGCCTCGAGACGCTCCACCCGCTGCGTGCTCACGCGGCTCCGGGTGCCGGACGCGGCCACGCGAGCAGCAGGCCATCGAGCAGGAGCTCCGGGCTGGCGTAGGCCTCGAGCGCCGCCGTCGCACCGTCGAGCCGGTCGAGGAACCGGGTCAGGTCCCCCATGGGCACTCCAGCCACGGCGTCCAGCTCCTCCAGCAGGTCGAGACCACGGATGGCCGGCCGTGCCCCACCGAGGCGCATCCCGACGTCCCTGGCCACCCCACGCCAGATGGCAAGGATCCGGCGCGCCGCGCGACGCCGCTCGGCGGGCTCCGGACGCCGCGTCGTCCGCGCGCCAGGGGCCGTCGTCCGCGCGGCCCGGGCTCGTCCGCGACGGGGCGCCTCGGGATCGTCGGCGACAGGCTCGGCGGGGGTCGCCAGTGCCGTCTCCAACGCCGCCCCATCGGTCATCAGCTGGCCAGCCGCCTCGAGACGGCTGCGTCGGTCCGCCATCAGGAGGTCCACGAGCTGCCGCGCGATCCGGTCGCGCATGATGAGTGCCTCGGGGTCACGCGCGAGCGCCAGCGCGGTCCCGGGCGCGCCGTCGGCAGCGGCCGCCAGGGCGCGCGCCCGAGGAGCATCGATCGATGCCTGGTCCACGAGCAGCGCCGCGATGTCATCGATGGGCACGGGTCCCAGGCGCAGACGCGCCGAGCGGCTCACGACAGTGGGCAGAAGGGTCGCCGGGTCATCCGCGCAGAGCACGATGCAGGCGGCGCCGACCGGCTCCTCGAGCGTCTTGAGGAGCGCGTTCTGGGCGTCCGGGTTGAGCCGGTCGGCCGACTCGATGATGGCGACGCGGATCTGCGCCTCCATGGGCAGCAGCGCCAGCTCGCTGATGAGTGCCTGGACCTGGGGGAGCCGGATCTGCTCGCCCGCACCCTCTGGCGTGATGCGATGCAGGTCGGGGTGATTGCCGTGGGCGACCTTGTGGCAGCTCGGGCACGATCGGCACGGGCGATCGACCGGCTGCGCGGCGGTGCAGGTGAGCCCGGCCGCGAGGTCCAGCGCGAGCGTGGTCTTGCCCAGACCGCGCTGGCCGATGAGCAGCAGGGCGTGGGGCGGACGGCCGCTGTCGATCGCTCGACGAACGGCCGCCCGTGCGAGTGGATGGCCGCGGGTCAGCAGCCGGCCACCGGTCCGGTCCGGTCGGGGGTCAGGCGTCACCGGCAGTGGTGTCGGCTGCCGCCTTGGTGGAGCGGCGTCGCGTCGGCTTG
>CAZYTQ010000071.1:8695-16781 GCA_964650135.1 uncultured Anaerolineaceae bacterium
GCGGGAGCCGCCTCGACGGGGGCCTCCGTCACGCTCTCCGCGACCGGCTCGGCCGTGGCTGCCGCCTTGGTGGAGCGGCGTCGCGTCGGCTTGGCGGGAGCCGCCTCGACGGGGGCCTCCGTCACGCTCTCCGCGACCGGCTCGGCCGATCGCGACGACTCCGGGCGCGACTTGCTCGGACCGCCCTGGCGACGCGCCATCTCCGCCTTCAGCAGCTCCTGCACGTCGGCCGGCACCTCGCTCCACGGCTCCGCGGAAGCCGCGGGCCGCTCGGTGCGTTCCGTCGGGACCGGCCGGGCGGGCCGCTGCTGGCCCTGCGGTCGAGCACCCTGGGACGCCGGGCGGCCAGCGGGTCGACCGCCGTCGGTCCTGCCGTAGCCACCACTGGTCGAGCCGCCACTCGGGGCACCGCCCCGCCCGTAGCGCTCCCGGTCGATGGCCGAGCGATAGCCGGCCTGGGCACCGCCCCGATTGCCACCCTGGGGACGTCCGCCACGCTGGCGACCGCGACCCTGCTGGCGTCGCTCGGCGAGCAGGTACTCCGGGATCTCCGGCTCATCGTCGTAGACCTCGTCGTCAGCCACTCCGCTGGCCACGGTCGGGGCCGGGGTGGTCGTGGCGATCTGGCTCTCCCAGACGGAACCGAACGTGGAGTGCTGGGGCAGCAGGGCGACCTCCTCCTCCAGCAGCTCGTCCTCGATGGCGGCCTCCAGGTCCGCCTCCAGGTCTGCCTCCAGGTCCGCCTCCACGCCATCGATGGTCTCGCCATCTCCGACGACGACCAGCTCGCCCTCGGGGCGACGACCGCGACCGCGACCGCGACCCCCTCGGCGACGACGCCGACGGCGTCCCTCCCCTTCGGCAGGGGTCTCACCCTCGGCGCCCTGCTCGGGCAGCTCGATGATGGTGCCGCCCTCGTCCAGCTCGTCGAGCTCGATCTCGTCCGCGGGAGCGCGGGACAGACGCTCGCCGGGCAGCACGATGATGTTGCCACCCGCGACGGGTGCGCCAAGGTCGACCGCCGCGACGGGGGCGACGGGCGCGCTCGCGGCCGCGGGCCGTCGGCTCCGCTCGCCGCGCTCGCCACGATCACCGCGCTCGCCTCGGCGGCCATCACCGCGGCGACGTCGGGTACCCGTGTCGGTCTCCTTGTCGGGCACCTCGGTCATGGACAGGTCGTCCTCGGCGGCGACCCTGCGGCCACTCCGCTCGCCCCGCTCGACACGCGCCAGCTGGGCGATGTCCGTGAACACGTCGGCCACGTCGATGAGGTCGGAGCTGGTATTGCCCCGGAAGCTCACCACCTCGACACGCACGCCCAGCTGCTGGACGGCGCGGATGGCGGGCGCGAAGTCACCGTCGCCGGAGACCACGACCGCGATGTCGATGTGCTGCGCCATGCGCATCAGGTCGACCACGAGCTCGATGTCCAGGTTCGCCTTGATCCGTCCGTCGCCGTACTTGCGGATGTCCTTGCTCACGACCTTGTAGCCGGAGCGACCCAGGAAGGAGTGGAACTGCCGCTGGTTCTCGTTCTCGGGATCGAGACCCGTGTAGGCATAGGCGCGCACGAAGTCGCGGCCCGCGGTGGATGCCTTGAGGAGCGTGACATAGTCGATGTCGACGCCCGCGGCCTTTGCCGCATAGAAGATGTTCGCCACGTCCACGAAGACGGCGACGTTCTTGCTCACGCAGGACTCCTGTGTGCTGCGGTGGCGGTCCGCCACGCCTCGCGGCGGCCGCATGAGTCGGCCGGAGCCGGGATCCATTCCGTCCGGATGCGCTGAAGGCGCACGGACCGCTCCCTGATCGCTCCGGTGGGCGCTCGAAGAGCGCTCCCAGGACGTCCCGTTGCTCGACCGGTGCCCGGACCCGCGGTGGGGAGGCCCCGCCTGCTGGCGAACCTCGGCGACGTCCCGAGCGCGCCGCACCGGGTGATCGCAGGACCCATGGGATGGATCGCTGCCCGCACACGCCCCGGGGCGCTGGGACGTCTTGCAATCGAGACGTCGGTGACTATCATACGCGAACGCGCAGGCGGCCATCGTGGGCGCCCGGGTGTGCGTGTCCCAGCACCGGCATCGTGGATCTGGAGGAGGTCCCGAGGCAGGCCACCACGCGTGGTCCGTCGCGGCGTCCCCAAACCTCCCGGCCCCCGGACCGGTCGCGTCATGACACGGGCCCCGAGCTGGCACGATGATCGCCCGGACGATGGCCCACTCGGGCCATCGCCGCACGATCCGGAGCAGGAGGAAGCAATTCGCATGAAGCTGAGGAAGCTCGGCATCATCGGCGCCGCGGGCGCCCTCGCGGTCACCGCCGCGATGCCTGCGTTCGCCCAGGCACCCGAGGACCCGCTCGGGGTCGTCACCATCCCCGCCGGCGAGCCCATCCACATCGCCTACTGGGGCGTCCTGTCGGGCGCGGACTCCACGCTCGGCATCGACGCCCAGCGGGGCGTCGAGATCGCCGTCGACGACCGAGGGGGTACGCTCCTCGATCGCCAGATCCAGCTGACCTCCGAGGATGCGCTGTGCACCCCCGAGGGCGGCGCGACGGCGGCCCAGAAGCTCGCCGCGGACACCACCATCGTCGGCCTCGTCGGCTCGACCTGCTCGGACGAGACGGTCGGCGGCATCGCGTCCATCACCAACGCGGGCCTGACCACCATCTCCCCGTCCAACACCCGACCGGGGCTCACCGACCCGGCACGTGGGCCCGAGTACGCCGGCTACCTGCGCACCGCGCACAGCGACGCGTTCCAGGGCAAGGCGGTCGCCGAGTTCGCCTACAACGAGCTCGGTCTGCGCAAGGCCGCGACCATCCATGACGGCTCGGCCTACGCCGAGGCGCTCCAGCAGGTCTTCGCGGACAACTTCACGGAGCTGGGTGGCGAGATCGTCGTCCAGGAAGCCGTCCAGAAGGGCCAGACCGACATGAAGTCGGTGCTCACGACCATCGCCGCGTCCGGGCCCGAGATGATCTACCTGCCGGTCTTCGTGGCCGAAGGTGGCTACATCGTCGCCCAGTCGAGCGAGGTCGCGGGTCTCGAGAACATCGTCCTGATGGGATCGGACGGCATCTTCTCGCCGGACTTCATCCGTGCCGCAGGTCCGAACGTCGAGGGCTTCTATCTCTCGAGCCCGGACTTCAGCGCCTTCCAGTCGGGCTACCAGGACTTCCTCGCGAAGTACGAGGCCAAGTTCGGCCAGGTGCCCGTCTCCGTGTTCCACGCTCACGCCTATGACGCCACGGGCATGCTGTTCGACGCCATCGAGAAGGTCGCGACGACGGATGCCGACGGCAACACCTATGTCCCCAAGGGCGCCCTCCGGGACGCCATCTACGCGACCACGGATTTCCCGGGTCTCACCGGCACGCTGACGTGCGGTGAGTTCGGTGACTGCGGCGCGCCCGTGATCGCGGTCTATCAGGTCACCGCGGACAACGCCGCCAACGGCACCACGCCGACGGCGCCGATCTGGCCGTCGAGGGAGCCCGCAGGCTCTCCGGCAGCCTCGACCGCTCCCTGACCCTCATCCGACGTTGACACAGACGGTCCGGGCGGCTTGACCGCCCGGGCCGTCGCATGACAGGGACCCTCAGCCCACCATGCAGACACGGACCGCCTGGGCCGAGCGCACCAGCCTGACGGAACGCATCCTGGACATCGCCATCGCGGTGTTCCTGTGGACGTTCCGGATCCTCGTCCTGTTCATCGTGGTGGTCGGCTCGCTGCTGACCCTCTCCAGCGGCAAGTACTCGCTCGAGGTCTGGATCGACCTCATCATCGACGGGGCCACGCTGGGCTCCATCTATGCGCTCATCGCGCTGGGCTACACGATGGTGTACGGCATCCTGCGCATGATCAACTTCGCCCATGGCGAGATCTTCATGATCGGCGCCTTCGGTGGCTTCTTCGCGGGGATGCTGGTCGCCAACATCGGCCTCATCGACGCCAACCCGATCGCCTCGCTGGTGTCCATCGCGTTCATGATCCTCGTGGCCATGGGCTCGGCCGCGCTGGTCGCCGTCGTCGTGGAGCGGGTGGCCTATCGGCCGCTCCGCAACGCGCCCCGGCTGGTGCTCCTCATCAGCGCCATCGGCGCCTCGTTCTTCCTGCAGTACACCGTGCGTGGGCTGTTCGGCCCGGGGATCTACACCTACCCCACGATCCCGTTCCTGTCGGAACCGGTGACGCTCCCGTTCCTCGATGTCCTGCGGTTGAAGTGGCTGGACGTGCTGGTCATCGGGTCGGCGTTCCTGATGATGGCCCTGCTGTACCTGTTCGTGATGCGATCACGCGCCGGCACCGCGATCCGGGCGGTCTCGGAGGACAAGGCCACGGCCGCGCTGATGGGCATCGACGTGAACCGGGCGATCGTGACCACGTTCGCCGTGGGTGCCGCCATGGCAGGCGCCGCGGGTGTCCTGTACGGCCTGATGTTCCGGCAGATCTTCTTCTTCAGCGGCTTCGTGCCCGGCATCAAGGCGTTCACCGCTGCGGTCCTGGGCGGCATCGGCAACATCCCCGGAGCCATGATCGGTGGCCTCGTGCTGGGCGAGCTGGAGTCGGTCGGACCTGCCTTGTTCCTCGAAGGCTTCGGCGTCCCGTCCCCCAGCCAGCTCAAGGATGTCATCGCGTTCACGATCCTCGTGCTCGTGCTCATCTTCCGGCCGCAGGGCATCCTGGGTGAGAAGCTGTCGAGGTCGCGAGCGTGACCGCGGGCACCCTCGAGCGGCCGGCGACCGCGAGCCCCGGGACGCCTTCGGTCGCTGGCTGGCACGCGTGGCAGCTGGCCATCCAGATCGGCCTCATCGCGGGCGTCGTGGCGCTCTATGAGTGTCTCGTGGGCATCGTGTCCACCTTCGATGCGCGACCGCTCGTCAACACCGTCATCGATCTCGGCCAGGCGTTCCTGCTCGTCACGTTCGCGGGCGCGGGCTTCGCGGTCGTGCTGCGCTCCAGCAGTGAGCCCCTGCGTCGTCTGATGGGCGCCGGCATCGCCGGCCTGATCGCCGGCGCGATGCTGTCGGCGCTCGTGCTCGTGGGCGCGGTGGTCGACCTCCGCGCGGTCCTGCTGCATGCGTCGCCCCAGCTGTACGACACGCTCACCCTGGGCATGGGCACCGCCGGTTTCTGGGTCCCCACCCTGGTCGGGCTCGGGTTCGGGCTGTTGGGCGGGCTCGTGGCGCTCCTGCCGCCGGTGTGGCGTGACACGCTCCTCGGCGGGATCGGGGCGGTCGTGGCGATGGGCCTGTTCGCGGGCCTCCTGCGGACGCCCATGCTCGGCGGTCCGCTCTCCGGTCTCGGCCGGACGCTGTTCGCCTCCGAGGGCGTCCAGCCCATCGGTGCCGTCGTCTCGTTCCTCATCGGTGCGGGGGTCGTGTACATCATCCGTGGCACCAGCCTCAAGGCACGGGTGCGGGCCATGCCCCGCGAGGAGCGGCGCATCGCTGCCGTGCCCCTCGGGGGCGTGCTGCTGCTCATGGTGCTGCTGCTGCCGCTCGGCCTCGGCCCCTTCGTGGCGCAGGTCATCGCGCTCATCGCGCTGTACGTGCTGGCCGGTCTGGGCCTCAACATCACGCTCGGGCTGGCGGGGCTGCTGGACCTCGGGTTCGTGGCGTTCTTCGCGGTCGGTGCCTATACCGTGGGCCTCCTGACCTCCACCGGGGAGTACGGCATCGCCCAGCTCTCGTGGTGGGTGGCGATGCCCATCGCGGTGCTCACCGCGATGCTCTTCGGCGTGATCCTGGGCCTGCCGCTCCTGGGCATGCGGGGCGACTACCTCGCCATCGCCACCCTGGGATTCGGCGAGATCATCCGCATCCTGGTGGGCTCGGACCTGCTCAAACCCATCCTGGGCGGTCCTCGAGGCATCACCAACATCCCCAAACCCTTCGATGTGCCCATCGACAGCTTCCTCGCAGGGCCCAACCAGATCTACTACATCTCGCTGGCGTGCGCGGCCGTCATCGCGTTCGTCGCATGGCGTCTGCGCGGCTCCCGGCTGGGTCGCGCGTGGGTCGCCATCCGTGAGGACGAGGACGTGGCCGAGGCGCTGGGCGTGAACCTGGTGCAGACCAAGATCCTGGCCTACATGCTGGGCGCCGCGTTCGCGGGCCTTGGTGGCGCCATCTTCGCGTCCCTCGTGGGCTCCATCTTCCCGAGTTCCATCCAGCTCCTGGTGTCCATCAACGTGGTGGCCATCATCATCGTGGGCGGGATGGGTAGCATCCCGGGCGTGGTCGTGGGTGCCCTCGTGCTCATCGGGCTGCCGGAGCTGTTCCGGGAGTTCTCGGAATACCGCTTCCTGTTCTACGGTGCGGTGCTCATCCTGATGATGCGCTTCCGGCCGGAGGGCCTCATCCCGTCGCGCATCGGCCGGCGTGAGATGCACCACGATGCGTCCGCAGATGACCCATTGGCCGCCGCGGCCGTCGCGGAGCCCTCCTGATGGCGCTCCTCGAGGTCCAGGCCGCGACCAAGCGATTCGGTGGCCTGCTGGCCGTGCAATCGCTCGACTTCACCCTTGAGCAGGGCATGATCGCGAGCGTCATCGGCCCCAACGGCGCCGGCAAGACGACGTTCTTCAACTGCATCGCCGGCTTCTATCGCATCGATGAGGGTCGCATCACCCTCGACGGCCATGAGATCCATCGTCTGCCGTCACACAAGATCGCCCACCTGGGGCTCGCGAGGACATACCAGAACATCCGATTGTTCGGGGGCATGTCCACGCTCGACAACGTGCTCGTGGGTGAGCACCAACACCTGACCACCTCGTGGCTCCAGAGCGTCCTTCGGACACGTGCCGTGCGCGACGAGGAGCGGCGGGCGAACGAGGAAGGGCTGCGCCTCCTGGAGTACGTGGGGCTCGCCAACAAGGGTGGCATCCAGGCCAGCAACCTGCCGTATGGCGACCAGCGGCGGCTGGAGATCGCGCGCGCGCTCGCGACCCAGCCCCGCCTGCTGCTCCTGGACGAGCCCACTGCGGGCATGAACCCAGCGGAGACCCACGAGATGACCCACCTCATCCGACGACTGCGTGACGACCTGGGCATCACCGTCCTGCTCATCGAGCACGAGATGCACGTGGTCATGGGTATCTCGGATCGGATCACGGTGCTGGACTACGGACAACGCATCGCGGAGGGGCCGGCCACGCAGATCCAGCGCGACCCGCGGGTCATCGAGGCTTACCTCGGCAAGGGTGCCGCAGCCGCCGTGGCAGCCGAGGCGGCGGCCATGGCAGACGCGGCCATGGCAAGCGCGGCCGAGGCGGCCGAGGCAGACGCGGCCGAGGCCCGGGAGACCTGACGATGTCGCTGCTCGAGGTGGATGCGATCCACACCTACTACGGCAACATCCACGCGCTCAAGGGCCTCTCGCTGACGGTCGAGGAGCGCGAGATCGTGACGCTCATCGGCACCAACGGCGCCGGCAAGACCACGACCCTCAACACCATCAGCCGATTGCTGACCCCGCGCAGCGGTGTGGTCCGGCTCGACGGCAAGGACCTCGCGGATGTGCCGGCCCATCATCTCGTGTCCATGGGCATCGTCCAGGTCCCGGAAGGTCGCCGGGTCTTCTCCCGATTGACGGTCGAAGAGAACCTGAAGATGGGCGCCTACACCATCCGGGACAAGGCGGTCGTGGCACAGGGCATCGAGCGGGGCTTCTCCATGTTCCCCCGCCTCAAGGAGCGTGCCCGCCAGCTCTCGGGGACCCTCAGCGGCGGCGAGCAACAGATGCTGGCCATGGCCCGGGCGCTGATGGCCCAGCCACGCCTGCTGCTGCTCGACGAGCCGTCCATGGGTCTCGCGCCGACGCTCGTGGAGTCGATCTTCGAGACCATCGTGCGCATCCACCAGGAGGGCGTCGCCATCCTGCTCGTGGAGCAGAACGCGCTCCAGGCCCTGGCCATCGCCCAGCGGGGGTATGTCCTCCAGACTGGCAAGGTCATCATGGCGGACACGGCTGCGGCGCTCGCCGCGAACGAGGACGTGCGCCGGGCCTATCTCGGCGAGATCTGACCGGCCCTCCAGCGCTCGGGGCGCCCCTCGATGCGTCTGAGGTCCGGTC
>CAZYTQ010000072.1:0-16742 GCA_964650135.1 uncultured Anaerolineaceae bacterium
GGCGCCGGGGCGCCGCCCGGATGGACGACGCGGGACGGCGCCGGGTCGGCCGGGTCGGCCGGGTCTGCCGGCTGGCCCTCTGGCCCTGTCTCGCCCACCGGTCGCGGGTCGGACGAGGCCGTGCTCAGCGGCTGGCGCCCGGGCGTGGCCGAGCGAGGGTATCGAGCGTCTCGATGCTCACCAGGGCCGTGCCCGCGGTGGGCGCGGTCTGCATCGCGAGGCGCACCCCGCACGAGCGCGCCGCATCGAACACGACCAGCCCGACGGCCAGACGCTCACCTTCCTCCGCCGCGTGGCTGCGTGCATCGTCGAGCTGGTGGAGCACGTCCGCCTGGATGCCCCGGGCACCCCACTTGCAGTCATGCGCCTCGGCCGCGTCGGGCTGCTCGACCGTCACGTCGTAGGGATGGACCTCCGCGCGCACGCCGTCGAACAGGATGCGTCGCTCGCGCTTGACCGCGCTGCCGGCGCGGCGGGCGAGCAGCTGCGCGGTCAGCTCCTCGACCAGCGCCCCCCGGTACTGGTCACGCACACCGGCGCCCCGCTCGGCGATGGCGAGGCACGCGCCCAGGACCCGCTCGGCACGCACCCGGGTGGCGTCATCGGCCGCTGGCCCGAACAGGCTGGGGAAGCAGGTCCGCCACCCGTCCGCGTCGAGCGTCTCGCCGTTCATCACCGCGCGTGCCATGACCCGCTCGCCGAGCGACGCATCCGTGAGCGCTGCGGCCGCGTCACGCACCATCGGATCGGCCTGGATCCGGGCATAGGTCACGGCCCGGGCGTCGGGCACGGCGTCCTGGAACCTCATGCGGTATCCGGCCCGCGGGCGTCACCCGGCTCGGGATCGCCGAGCGCCAGCAGCACCACCTGGGGAAAGGTGGACAGCCAGTCGATGGCGCGATGGGCATCGGTGATGCGACCCACCTCGTCCCCGATGCGCTCGATGGCCACCACCTGGGCCTCGTCCGCCGGTGCGCCGCTGCGGCGGTCGGCGATGTCCTCGAGACGTGCGCGCCAGGAACCCGAGAGGTCCTGGACATAGCTCCACTCGTCCTCGACCTCCTCGCCCAGCTCCGTGAGCGTGGCGTAGGCGATGAGCGCCTGGGCGACCAGGGTATCGATGGTGGTGGACATCGTGTCGCAGGGTACCCGGCTGCCGGGCGGACGTCAGGCGACGGGTCGCGTCGCCGCGTGCTGCGCACGGCAGCGGGGCACCAGGACGGCCGCCGCCAGGAGGGCCGCCGCGAGACCCAGCAGGCACAGGGCCGTGAAGCCGGCCATCGCCAGCACGAGACCCGAACCCAGGCTGGCTGCCGCCGACGAGCCCCAGATGAGCGCGTCGGTGGTGCCCTCCAGACGGGTGCGCTCCGCGCCGCGCAGGGTGCTGGCGAGCATCGCCGAGCCCGCCACGAAGCCCAGGTTCCAGCCATAGCCGATGAGGAACAGGGCCGCGAACAGCATCGCTCCGCCATCGGGTGGTGCGAGCGCCGCCATGGCCGAGGCGCCGGCCAGCACCACGAGACCCATCCCCGCGACCGGCAGCGCTCCGAGCCGATCCGCGAGGCGGCCCGTGATGGGGGACAGGGCGTACATCCCGAAGACGTGGCCGCTGATGACCAGTCCCACGGCGCCGATGTCGTGACCGTGGTCGATCATGTGCAGTGGCGTCATGGTCATGACCAGGACCATCACGACCTGGCCCGCGATGAGCGCGATGAGGGCCGTCGCGATTGCTGGGCGACGCAGCAGGTCCCGGGTGCGCTGCACGCCGGCCGCAGGGCCCGCTGCACGACCGGTCCCGGCCGCGGGGCCGAACGACGCCGCTGGCAGGGCCGACGCCCGATCGCCGTCCGCCGCCGCGAGCGCGGTCGGGTCGGGGCGCAGCAGCAGGAACGACAGGATCGCCGCAGCGGCCACGAACACGAGTGGCACCAGGTAGACCCCCACGAGCGCGTCCCGCCCGGGCAGACCGGCATGATGCGCGGTCCCCCCGAAGAGGCCACCCACGAACGTGCCCAGGTTGGGGCCGACGACCGCACCGATGGTCGCGGCCCAGACGACGGTCGCGACCGCCGAGCCACGACGCACGCTGGGCACCATGGCCGCGGCCGCGTAGCGTGACAACAGGTTGGCGCTGTTGGCGCTGCCCATCAGGAACGTGCCGGCGAGGAACACCGGGAACGAGCCGAGCATCACGGCCAGCAAGGCCACCGCCGCACCCCCCGCGCCCACGAGATAGCCAAGGGTCAGGCCCAGCCGTCGGCCATGCCGGATCATGACCAGCGAGAGCACGGCCGATCCGACCGCCGAGCCGATGACCACGGCCGCGCCGGGCAGCCCTGCGAGGGCCGGGCTGCCGGTGAGCTGCTCCGCGGCGATCGCCGCCACCGTGGATGCGGCGATGTATCCGGTGCTGCCGAGAGCGACACCTGCGAACAGCGTCCGCATGGCGCGTCGTCGGGCCACCTCGAGCGCGCCCGACGCGCGCGTCACGGGCTGGTGGACCGGGGCGCCCGTGCCGCGATGGACGCGATGGTGGCGCCACCCAGCTCGGCCAACAGCGCATCCTGCGCCGCCGCGAAGACCTCATGCACGTCGCACGCCCCGTCGATCAGACAGGGCGCGGATCGGAGCACGCAGGACCGTCGCCGCACATCACCCTCGACCGCCTGGACCACCTCGAGCAGGCTCAGCGCGTGCGGCGATCTCGCGAGCCGGTAGCCGCCCGCGCGGCCGAGACGCGTCTCCACGATGCCGGCCTGGACGAGGTCGGTCATGACCTGCCCCACGAAGCGCCGGGGGATGCCCGTCTCCGCGGCCAGCCGTGGTGCGGGCACCAGCTCGGGGGCACGTCGTGCCAGGGCGATCGCCGCCCGGATCGCGTAGTCGCCCTTGCGCGTCAGCTCCAGCCGCATGGTGTCCAGTCTGCCTCACCCATCGGACGGGAATGGGCCGGACGGCCCGTCCATTCGGCCCTCCCCACTCCCCCGCTAAATGATAAGTTACTCACTACACATTCATTTCCACGAACCGCCGTTCCTCGCCCCAGGCGACCGGCAGGGAGGGACCATGCACCGAGGGATGATCCTGGCGATCGGCATGAGCGTGGCGCTGGTGGCCGCGGGCTGTGCCAGTGGCCGTCTGCCCGGCTCAGCGACGACCGACCACGGACCCAGCGCGGATCATGTATCGATGGGTGTCGCCGCGGCCGATGTCACGGACCCGCCGGCGGTCGCGGCCGTCGAGCCCTCGGAGGCACCCGCCGCGAGCCCGGTCGCGACCGACCCGTCGGCCGGAGGGGTGCTGGGCGAGCTGGAGATCCACGGCTTCGATATCCGATACGAGCCGATGGACCTGACCGTGGACCAGCCTGGCCGCTATCTGGTCAGGTTCGTCAACGAGGGCGCGATCCTCCACGACGTGACCTTCGAGGACGGCACCATCCTGTCCGCCGAGGCAGGCGAGACGGTCACCGCCGAGGTGGACATCCCGGCAGGGGGCACGACCTTCCTGTGCTCCATCCCGGGCCATGCGCCCGCGGGCATGACCGGCACCATCGCGGTCACCGGCACCGCCCCGACCGACCCGCCCGCAGAGGCGACCCACGAGCCCGACTCGCATGGCGGACCTCCGCCGGAGACCGGTGTGGCAGCCGACCCCGACGCTCCGGCCCCCGTCACCCACGACGCGGCCGCGCCCGCGCTCCTGGCTGGTGACGTCCACGACATCGAGCTGGTCATGACCGAGGAGCTGATGACCGTGGCACCCGGCTTCCAGCAGCTGGTCTGGACGTTCGGCGGCACCGTGCCCGGGCCCGTCATCCGGGTGAAGGTGGGGGACACCATCCGCGTCACCCTCAAGAACCCCATCGAGAACCAGATGCCCCATTCCATCGACTTCCACGCCAGCCAGGTCGCCTGGAACGACGAGATGCGCTCCATCGCCCCGGGTGAGGAGCTGGTCTACGAGTGGACCGCGGACTATGCCGGCGTGTGGATGTACCACTGCGGCACCGCACCGGCGCTCCATCACATCGCCAACGGCATGTATGGCATGGTCATCGTCGAGCCTGCAGAGGGTCTGCCGGATGTCGATCACGAGTTCGCGATCGTCCAGAGCGAGTGGTATCTGGGGCCGCAGGGTGAGGTGACCGACCTGTCCAAGGCGATGGCGCCCGCGCCCGCGCCCGACTTCGTGGTCTTCAACGGCGTCGCCAACCAGTACGTGGATGCGCCGCTCGCGGTCGAGACGGGCAGCCGCGTGCGGTTGTTCGTCCTGAACGCGGGGCCCTCGGTGGACAGCTCGTTCCACATCGTCGGGACGATCTTCGATACGGTGACCAAGGAGGGCGTCCATCTCGTCCGGGGCAACGAGGGCAGCTGGGGCGCGCAGGCCGTGGACCTGGCACCCGCCCAGGGCGCGATCGTGGAGCTCACCACCGCCGAGGACGGGCTGTATCCCGTGGTGACCCACGCCTTCAACCTCGTGGGCAGGGGCGCGCTGGGGATGCTCCAGGCGGGTGATGGTGACCCCACGAACTGAGGCACTGCCGGCACTGCCGGTGGTCGAGGGCGCCTGCTGCGCCGAGTGCGCCGCGGACAGGGGACCGGTCGATGGGGCCGGTCCCGCTCCCGTGACCCACGCGGCCACCGGGCCGGTCACATCGGCCGGGCCTGCGCTCGTCGCCAGATCGGTGACCGCGCCGGGCACGCCGTCGGGTGATGGCCCGGGTCGGGGACCCGCGCTCCGGCCGCTGACCCTGGACCGACCAGGCTCGGGCCGGCCGATGCTCGAGCGACGGACCACCGACCGTCGTCTGACCATCCTCGCCATCGGCATCGCGGCGTGCTACGTGGCCCTCGCGCTGCTCTCCACGATGGCACCCCCGGCCTGGCGGATGGGCTGGTGGCTGCCGCTCCACCTGCTCCTCGCGGGTGGCGCGGCCACCGCCATCGCGGGCGTGATGCCCTTCTTCAGCGCGGGCGTGGCGTCCGTGGACCCGGCCCGGACCTCGGTCCGCGCCCTCGGCATCGGCGGCATCGCCATCGGCGCCGGGCTCATCGTGGTCGTGCGTCTCGCGGACGGCGGCGCGATCGACAACGGCATGCTCGGCCTCGTCGCGGGCAGCGTCTATCTCGCGGGAGTGGTCGGCGTGGCAGGAGCCACCCTGCTGCCGCTGCGTGGCGCGCTCGGTCCGCGACGGGTCCCGCTCGCGCTGGGCTATGGCGCCGCGATGATCTGCCTGGCGCTCGGTGCGCTCATCGGCACGCTCGGCATCGCCGGCTGGCGGCCGGTGCTCGATGCGTGGGACGTGCTCAAGCCCACGCACGCGTGGCTCAACGTCTACGGCTTCCTGTCACTCGTCATCGGCGCGTCGCTGCTGCATCTGCTGCCGACCGTCGCAGGCACCCGGATCGAACGCGGGCCGGCCTCCATCATCGTGCTCATCACGCTCGCCATCGGTCCCATGGTCGTGGCGCTGGGCTTCGTGACACGCACCCATCTGCTCGCCGTCGCGGGGGCGCTGGGTGTCGTCATCGGTGCCCTCGCGCTCGTGGTGCATGCCGTGATCGTGATGCGTCGGCGTGGCCGATGGACCACGGACGCGCCCTGGCATCGCTTCGTCCAGGGTTCCCTGCTCGCGGCGACCGGTTGGTTCGCGGTCGCCACGGTGCTCGGTGCCTGGCAGATCGTCTCGGGTGGCGCCACGGCGGCTGGCTGGCGCGTCGACGTGCTGCTCGCCCCGGTGGCCCTCGGCTGGGCCGCCCAGGCGCTCGTCGGCGCATGGAGCCATCTCGTGCCATCCATCGGCCCGGGTGGGCCGGTGGTCCATGCCCGCCAGCGAGGGGTCCTGGGTCTCGCCGCCACACCCCGACTGGTCGCCACCCAGCTCGGGGTCGGTCTGGCGACCCTCGGGGCCGGCCTCGACGGTGGCCCGGCCGTGACCGTGGGCATCGGCGTGGTCGGCGCATCGGTGCTCGTGTCGGTGGTGCTCCTGGCCACGGCGCTGGCCGCGCTCCGTCACGGCCGACCCTGACGACGGACAGGGTCACCATCAGCGTGCGCTGCTCGGATCCGCACCGTCCGGCACCGTGAGGCGCCCGACTTGACGTCGGGTGCACGATTCGACTCGCGGAGCCGCTGACCGGAACCTGGGACCCGCCGATGGCTCCGCAAGGAGGCACGGATGCACGTCCCGACCCCATTCCCGGCGACCATGCTGCGGCCGCCCTCGCCGACGGCGAGCTGCAGCTGCGAGCACTGGGAGCTGTGCGCATGCGAATGCCACGGCCGCTATTGCGACCCATCCGAGATGGTGTGCGATACGGCATACCAAGCCGACGAGGGCGGTCTCGCCCGCTGGGGCTGCCCCGGCTGCACCCCCGGCGAGGGTGCCCCGCACTACCTCGGGTGCGAGCTCCTCGGCTGGAGCGTGCCGCGCGCCTGACGCGCATCGGCGAGACACCGCAGGATCGCGTCGGCGGTCCGCTCGATGTCCGTCTCGGTGGTGCTCCACCCCGAGACCGAGATGCGCATGCGTGCCGCGCCATGGAAGGTGGTGCCGCTCATCCAGGCCGTGCCTTCCTCCTGGACGCGGTGGATGACGTCGCGTGTCAGCGCGTCGTCGCCATCGAAGCCCACCAGCACCTGGTTGAGCACCACCTCGTTGGCGACCTCGATGCCCGGCGCATCGGCGAGCCGCGTGGCCAGCTGCCGCGCCAGGGCGCAGTCCCGCTCCACCAGCGCGGCGATGCCATCGGCACCCAGCTCCCGGATGGCCGCGTAGATCGGGAATCCGCGACCACGCCGTGAGAGCTCCGGCACGTACTCGAAGGGGTCGCGTTCCTGGTCCGGCGCGGGTGGCAGGTACGCGGCACCCATGGCCATCGCCGCACGATGGGCGACTCCGTCCCGCCCGAACACGAGACCCGCGTCATACGGCACGTTGAGCCACTTGTGGGCGTCCGTCGCCCAGGAATCGGCTTGGTCGTGCCCTGCGACGATGTGCCGAAGCCGCGGGCTCGTGGCGGCCCACAGGCCAAAGGCGCCATCGAGGTGGAGCCACGCGCCGGGGACCTGGCGCACGATGGGCACGATGCGATCGAGGGCATCGAAGGCGCCCGTGTTCACCTCGCCCGCCTGGGCGATGACGATGGTCGGGCCGGTCTCCCCCTCGAGCATCGACGCGAGGGCATCGGGGTCCATGCGACCCTCGTCATCGGTCGGGACCCGCTCTGCGCGCGCCGTGCCGAGGCCCAGGTAGCGGACCGCGATGAGGACCGAGGAATGGGCATCTCGTCCGGCGATGACCCGGACGGGTGGCGCCCCGATGAGGCCGTCCGCCTCCACGTCCCAGCCCACGCGACGCAGCACCGCGTGGCGCGCCGTGGCGAGTGCCGTGAAGTTGGCCATGGTGGCACCCGTCACGAAGCCGACGCTGGTGCCGACCGGCAGACCCAGCAGCTCCACGAGCCAGCCAGCCGCGATCTCCTCCACGATCGCCGCGGAGGGCGTCGCGAGATACAAGCCGACGTTCTGGTCCCACGTCGACGTCAGCCAGTCGGTGGCCAGGGAGGCGGGCACGGAGCCACCCATCACGAAGCCGAAGTAGCGCGGCCCGCCGATGCCCACCAGACCCGGCGCCACGTCGCGGGCCAGCTCCGAGACCACCGTCCAGGCATCCGTGCCCCGGCGGGGGAGGGGACCGCCGAGCGTGGCCCGGAGGTCGTCCGCCACCAGCCCGGGGCGTGCCCCGACCGGTCGCCCGGGCTGGCCCTCGCGATAGGCGATGGCCAGCTCCGCGGTGCGGCGCAACAGCTCCGGTGTGCCGGCGTCGGAGGGCTCGGATGCCGTGGGTCCCTTGATGTGCCGCGCGTCGTCGGTCATGGCGCAGCGGTCGGACCAACGAACATGCGCAAGGTGGTGACGGTCGTCGTCGGCGTCCCGCCGTTGTCGATCGTCAGGAGCATCTCGTTGTCCATCTCGATCCTCGGGATGATCTCGTCCAGCGAGCCGCGCGTGCTGCCGGTCCCGTTCGTCCGCATCTCCAGGACGTCCAGGGTCGTCCCCTGGAGCTCCATCGGCCCCGGCTCCCCCGTCTGGGTGACCTCCAGCGCGATCGAGTACCGGTCACCGTCGCGTTCCACGAGCGTGTAGCGCGCTGTCTGGGTCGTCGGGGCACCGCCCGTCACGACGTCCATGGTCAGCTCCCAGCGAGCACCGACACCGACCGGCTCCAGCGGCAGGGGCGCGGAGATCTGGTCCATCGTGCGTTCGGCGTCCTCGAAGGCCGCGCGCAGAGCCGGGTCGAGGTCATCGAGATCGTCGAACCCGCTGTCGAGCGTGCCACCACGCGCGTCGTTGACGCTCCAGCCCGAGATCCCCTCCATCTTCCGGAGCTCGACCGCGAGGGTGCTGGCGACGGGATCATCGAGGTCCCCGTCCACGCTCGTCTCGACGTATTCGAACTCGGACCGGACGCTGCCGTCGGGCGCCACGTCGCCGGTCGAGAAGCGCGCGACGAAGGTCATGGTCGGCAGCTCGGCGATGGTGGCGACCTCGGTGAGGTCGCTCCCGTCATCCATCACGAGGCCGACGCGCATGTCCATGTCCATGGTCATGTACACCACGGCGTTGTCAGGGTATCGGTAGCGCAGCTCGGCACGTGGCTCGGCACCCGGATCGAGCACCCTGACCACGGGCTGGACCCGCGGGACAGGGGATGCCGACGCATCCGGCGACGCGGCCGAGCCCGCCGCCGGCACGAGCGCCATGAGCACCGCCAGCGCGATGGTGCCGCGCCCGTGGTGCATGGACATGGACGTGTGGACCATGTGCTCCTCCTCGCCTGGGTCCATGGGCGGGCCCAACGTTCGGTGGCTGCTCGGACCAAGGATGGGGACGCCGAGTCTACCCAAGGCGTATGAGCCAGCGTGATGGACCGTCTCGGTCGGAAGCGAGGAGGTGCCCTCCTGCGTGCGCACGCTGGTGGTGATCGGCCCGACGGGGCTGGTCGGCTGCTACGACGAGGGCGAGCACACCCTGCGGAGCGCGTTCGTCGGTCGGTGACCCGTCCCCTGGGCCCGATCGCGACGATCGACGTACGTCGGATCGGGACATTCGACGTACCGGATCGCGGAACCGCCCGCCGCGTCAGGGCGTCTGCCACCCCAACGCCGCAGGGTCCCCGATGACCCCGGCCCTCACTCGATCACCTGACCAAGGAGGTCACATGCCATCCCGATCCCGCCGCCTCGCGAGTCTCACCCTGGGTGCATCGGTGCTCGCCGCGATGCCCGCCGGTGCCCTTGCCCAATCCGCATCGCCAGCGGTCGAGCCCGGCACTCCGTCCACCCAGATCATCCTGCAGATGGACTCGTGCTGCGGCTTCGTGCCCCAGACCGTGGCGCTGCTGTCGATGCCCGTGTTCACGCTGTACGCGGACGGCACGGCCATCTTCCGGCCATCCGTGGGCGGCACCTTCGATGCGCCGCCGCCGCTCGTGGAGGCCAAGCTGAGCCCCGAGCAGGTGGACGCGCTCCTCGATTACGCGATGGGTCCGGGCGGCCTGGCCGAGGCGCGCGAGCGCTACGACGAGATGTTCGTCTCGGACATGCCCACGACCACCTTCACCATCGCCACCGATGAGCTGGCCAAGGTCGTGTCCGTGTACGCGCTGGGCATGGACCAGATGGAGCCGAACGCCGACACGCCCACCCTCGAGAAGCTTGCCGCGCTCGGCGAGACGCTCAGCCACTTCGAGCAGCAGGTCGCGGCGGGCAACGTCGAGTCGGCCGCGATCTACCAGCCGACCCGCTATCTCGCCACCTTCTTCGCCGACTACGAGGGCAACACGACGCCCGCCATCGACTGGCCGTTCACGGACCTCGATGCGCCCCAGGTGTCCACCGACGGCGGCTGGACGCCCGTGGTCCTGACACCCGAGCAGGTCGCCCAGGTGACCGATGTGCCCACCGGTGGCATCGGTGACCTGGTGCTCCAGACGCCCGATGGCGAGCGGGTCCAGGTGGTCATCCGCCCGATGCTCCCCAGCGAGGTCGACCCAGTGGTCGCCTGACGACTCCTTCTCCTCCCCCTCTCTCCGCGCGAAGACCCCGGGATCCCTCTCCGGGGTCTTCGTGTGTCCCGGTCAGAGGCCGCGCTTGAGCTCGAGGATGCGCTCGTAGGACTCCCGGAGTCGATCCATCGGCAGGTCGCCGGCCTCCGCTTCCCGGACCAGGCGGTCGAACAGCCTGGAGGTCGTCCGCTGGGAGCCCGTGAGCAGGATGAGGTCGGTGCCCGCGCGGGCCGCGCGGCGTGCGAGGTCGATGGCACGCAGGTCACGCGCGTTCGCGGTGCCATCGAGCGAATCGGTCATGGTCACGCCCCGGAAGCCCAGCTCCTCCCGCAGCAGACCGTGGACGATGGCCCGTGACCAGCCAGCGGCCGCGTCGCGGTCCCAGGCGGTGTACGTGGCGTTGGAGAGCATGATGAGCGGGATGTCGTCGGCGATCGCGCGCCGGTACGGGTCCAGGTCCGTGTCCAGGGCGGATCGGCCCGCCCGGATCGTCTCGACCAGCTTGTCCGTGTTGCGGGTCGCGGCCCCGATGCCCGGGAAGTGCTTCATCGTCGCGAGCACGCCCGCGTCCCCCAGGCCGCGCGCGAAGGCGTTCGCGAGACGGGTCGTGACCGCCGCGTCGGACGAGAAGGTCCGGCCCTGCTGGAGCATGAACGAGTCGTCCGTGCGCGGGATGTCCGCGACCGGCGCGAGATCCACGTTGATGCCCACGGCGCGGAGGGCCTCACCGGTCAGCCGGCCCTGCTCGCGCGCCACGCGCGTCCTGCCCAGGCGGCCCATCGCGGGCACCGTGATGGTGGGCGGTGCCCACGCCACTCGAGCCACATCGCCGCCCTCCTGGTCGATCGCGATGAGCAGCGGTGGCTGACCACCCCGCTCGGCCTCCCGCTGGAGACGCGCGGTGAGTCGTCGCAGCTGTGCGGGGTCGCGGATGTTGGACGCCAGCAGCACCACGCCGCCGATGCGTCCCTCGCGGACCCGCCGCAGGAGGTCGCTGGAGGGCGAGGTGCCACCCATGCGCACGATGAGCTTCTGGCCGATGAGCTGCTCGATGGTCGGGCCGGGTGCGCTCTGGCCTGGGATGCCAGTGAGCGCGCCCACGAGGGACGCCACCAGCAGGTCGATCCAGGTGCCGGCAGGGGGTGAGCCGGGGGAGGTGCCAGGCGTGGTCGGTCGGGCGGGGGTCGCCGCGGGCTCCGCAGCCAGCATCGGTGTGGTGCCCAGGAGCAGGACCGCCAGGAACGCGAGCACGCGGGACCGGAGCACCATGTGGCAGCAGCCTACCGTACGGGGGTGGCGCGGTCCCGCAGCCGCTAGGCTGGCGACCATGCGCACCACGACGATCCATCGGCTGCTCGCCCCGACGCTGGGCCTGACCATGCTCTTCGGCGGTGCCTCCGGGGTCGCCGCCCAGGAGCCCGTGGACGTGGCGAGCGCGGTGGAGGCGACCGTGTCCAGCGGATCGCTTGGTGTGGACCTGCTGTTCTCGCTGAGCGGCACCTCTGCTGATGGGCCGCAGACCCTGGAGATGCGGGGCACCGGCGCGGCCGAGCTGGGTGCGCAGCGACGCATGCGCCTGGCCCTGGACCTTGCCGATTACGGGGTGGGCGCGATGGAGCTGTTGCTCGTCGAGCCGCTGCTGTATGTGCGGGGTGACGCCTGGGCGGATCAGCTGGATGGCGCCTCGTGGCTGGCGCTCGACCTGACCTCCGACGAGGCGATCGTGGACGAGTTCAAGGCGCTGGTGTCCGGCGAGAACGATTCCTCGCTGGCGCTGTACTGGCTCATGGGTGCGACCGGACCGGCCGTGCCGCTCAAGCAGGAGGATGTGCGCGGCACGTTGACCCAGCGCTACGTGCTCCAGCTGGATCTCCAGCAGGCACTGCCAGAGGTGCCTGACACGGTGCGGCCGGTGCTGGAGGGGAACATCGCGGAGTTCCGCGCCCGGGACATCGAACCGCTGTTCGCCGCCGACGCATGGGTGGGGGACGATGGGCTGATCCATCGGGTGCACTACGAGTTCCTGGACACGCCACCGGGTGTGACCGGGATGAGCGTGACCTACGACTTCAGCGCCTTCGGGGAGCCCGTGGACATCACGCCACCCGATGCCGACGACGTGCGCTGGCTGACCGAGGAGCCCACGCCCTCGGCATAGCGGACGCGTCGGACCGACTACCATCGGTCCAGGTCGCGGCCCTTCAGGGTCGGGCTCGGAAGAGGCTCACCCATGTTGCATGTCGATATCCCGTCGCGCTCCCAGCTGGAGCGACTGCTCCAGGCCCGTCACCCCGCCAGCGTCTCGCTGTACGTCCCCACGACCCCCATCACGGCGCAGGTCGGCGCGAGCCGTATCGATCTACGCAACGCGGCAGACGAGGCGCTCGCCCAGCTCCGCGACGCCGAGCTCGACACGCGCGAGCTGGCGCGTCTCGAGGATCATCTGCGTGAGCTCATCGAGGACGACGAGGTATGGCAGGTCCAGGCGCACAGCCTGGCGGTCTTCGCGACGCCCGAGCGGATCGTCACGTTCCGTCTCGCGAGCAACGTCAGCCGCACCGTGGAGGTGTCCGACCGGTTCCACGTCAAGCCGCTGCTGCGCGCGGTGACCTTCCCGCAGAGCGCGCTCGTGCTGGCGCTCGCGATCGGCTCCGTCCGGCTCGTGGAAGTGGCACCGGACCTGCCGGCCGAGACCGTGCGTGTCCCGGACCTGCCGAAGGACGCCGCGTCGGCCGTGGGCAAGGCGTCCATCACCGATCGGAGCGCCGCGCGACGCATCCAGGGGTCGGAGGGCCAGAAGGTGCTCATGACCCGCTATGCACGAGCCGTGTGGCGGGCCATCGCGCCGTTCGTGGCAGGTGCCCAGGTGCCCCTCATCCTCGCAGCGACCGAACCCCTCGCGAGCATCTATCGAGGCGTCGATGGATCGACCACCCTTGCCGCACAGGGCATCGAGGGGAGCCCGGAGGGCACGAGCGATGCCGATCTGGCGACCGCTGCCCGGGTCGTGCTGGACGGCCTGTACGCCGAGCAGCTCGCCGAGGTGCGTGGCCTGTTCGGTGCTCGACGATCCGAGGGTCGAGCCTCCACCGATCTCGCGCAGGTGGCCCGCGCGGCGACCATCGGTGCCGTGGACACGCTGTTCGTGGACATCGACGAGACCATCCCGGGCCATGTGGATGAGGCGACCGGCGCCATCACCCTGGACACGGCCGACGATGCGTTCGACTACGGCGTGGTCGACGAGCTGGCGCGCCGGACGCTCCTCGCCGGTGGCCGGGTGCTCGCCGTTCGTCGCGCGGACATCCCCGATGAGGCGTCGCTCGCCGCGATCCTGCGCTACGCCGTGTAGGGGGCGTCCAAGCTGGTCGCCGGCCGGGCGGCCGGGAGGGCATCGACCCGCTCCTGGTCCGAGCGGCGGTGACGTCCCGCGGATGGGGTCGACGATGCATCGGTGGACACATCCGACCCTGGCGTTGTCGACCAGCGTCCGTGGCACGGTGCTGCGACCGGCCTCGAGACCGGCGAACACATCACGTTCCCGGCGCTCGTCATCACCGGTGTGGGCCGGCTCGGGTGAGCGTGCCGTCGCCGGACGCGCGGCGGGCCCGATCGGTCTCGGCGAGGAGGTGACCTTCCGCGCGCGACATCTCGGTCGATGGTGGCAGCTGACCAGCCGCATCGTCGCCCTCGATCCGCCGGTCCGATTCGTCGATGAGCAGGTCCAGGGGCCCTTCCGATGGTTCCGCCATGAGCATCGTTTCGAGGCTCAGGGTTCGGGGACCCGGATGACCGATGCCTGGGAACACGAGCTTCGATGGGGTGTCGTGGGCAGGCTGGTGGACTCGCTGATCGTTCGGCATGTGATCCGCCGACTGCTCACGACCCGCACCCGTGCGCTCGCTGGAATCATGCCGTGAAGGTCCGCGACGCGGATGGTGACGAGCGGCCCGGGACCCAGCCGACGAGGAGCTGCACATGCGAGTGTCCATGGCGCCGGCGACCGTGATGCTGGCGGATCCTGGCCGGCGCAGTCATCGACACCTTCGAGCAGGCGAGCGTCAGGGTCGCGCAGACACCGTTCGCCGCGCGCCCCGGGCCTGTGCCTCACCCTCGCTCCGGGTCGATGGATCGGATGCGGTCCTGCGTCTTCGGGATGCCGTCCCTGACACGTTCCCAGGCGTCGACCCTGCGGGCCTCGTAGTCCCGGAACGACGCCGGGAGGCCCTGGGCGGTCAGGCCGTCGGGGCCGTCCATGAGCTGCAGGTGCAGGTGGGGCGCCGTGGAATTGCCCGTGTGGCCGACCCGTCCCAGCAGGTCGCCCTCGTGCACCTCCTGTCCCACGGACACCGCCACGCTGCCGGGTGCCAGATGCGCCACGAGGACGTGGCCCTCGGGGCCCCGGACCACCACGTGGTTGCCCGCGAGCTCGGCCGCTCGCTCTGGCCGGAAGGTGACCGACATGACCAGGATCCGGACGAGCTCCCGCAGCGGGTGCAGCCACGCGCGCTCTGCCACGCCATCGACCGCCTGCACGACCGTGCCGTCGACGGGGGAGTGGACGGGCGCGCCCCAGCCGTAGCAGTCACGGGTGGGGACACCGATGAGCCACATGCGCAGGCGGCTGGCGCGGTGATAGCCGCCGGCACGCTGGTCGACCCGCCACAGGTCGTAGGCGTAGCGCTGGCCGAAGCCGTCGGTGCCATGGCTCGGCACGCGGCTGCCCGGGGTGCGCAGCGCCTGCCACTCACCGCGCAACGGGAACCCGATCGGGGTCGCGGGTCGGCCGTCGAGCATCACCCCGGGATCGTGCCATGGATCGAGCGGGTCAGCGGACCCACCACAGGTGCCACGTGCCGGCCAGGTCCGGTGCGGCCAGGAGCACATCATCGGCGGCTCGCGCCCACGCCAGCGCGGGGTACTCGAGCTCGATGACCCATGAGCGCCCCGGCTCGAGCCCAGCGCCTTCGAGTCGCTTCAGGGCCCGCCTCACCAGCTCTGGCTCCTGCGTCACCGGGCCGACGTCCAGCCGATCCTCGGCCGCGCGAAGGTACGCCCGGCGCTCGTCCGCGAACCGTGACGCGTCATCACCGAACCGCGCATGCGACTCGGCTGCCAGGAGGTCCCACGCATCGCGCATGCGACCCTCGAGGAGGGCGTCCGCATAGTCGGTGGCCAGGCGGCGAGCGACATCAGGGTCCGCGCCAGCAGGTGTCGGTTCGATCGATGTGGGCGCCGAGGCGTCGGGCGAGGCGAGTGGGGGGATGGATGGGTCAGCCGCTTCGACCGGCGTGACGATCAGCAGTACGAGCAGGGCGACGACGATCGCGCGAGCCGGTCCGGGCACATGGTCCTCCGACGGTGACGGTCAAGGTGTCACCCCGGATGACGCGCGACCGCCGGAGTCGTCACAGCACGCGGGGTGGCGGACCGTCAAGGTGCCGCCCATGGCCCACGGATCAGGGCCGGGTCGCGGCCCAGTCGAAGTGGTTGAGCTGGAATGGCCCCTCCTCGAGGATCACGACGTTCGAGCCGTCCTCGTCCATGAGACACAGGCCCGGCTGGCAGCCGAAGGCGATGCGCGAGCCATCGGGCGAATAGACCGGCTTGAAGCCGCCGACCCCCTCGCTGGCCGGGTAGAGCACGACCGGCGTGGACGTCGGGTCATCCGCCGGGACGCGCTCGATCTGCTCGCACGTATCACAGCCGACCGGGTTGTAGACGATCCAGCGGCCATCCGGGCTCCAGTCCGGGTGCTCGAGCCATCGGTCGCTCTGCGTGCTGGCGAACTCGAACAGGTCCTCACCGGTGGCCAGGTCAGCCACGACGAGCGGCGTCCGCCAGTCGTCCTCGGCGTATGTCCGTTGGAACACGACCCGGGCGCCATCGGGTGAGATCTTGGGCTCCCAGTCGTTGGTGTCCGCCCGGCCGATGCGCCGCTGGTCCGTCCCGTCGGCGTCCATGCGCCACAGGGTCCAGGCGTTCCCCTCCTCGAGCACACACGCATCGAAGTCACCCACACAGGGCGTCGGTGCGTGGGAGTAGATGAGCCACGAGCCGTCCGGGGACCAGTCCGGCGTCTCGGCGTACCCGGGCGTGTCGGTGAGGATGCGCAGGTCCGTCCCGTCGGCGGCCGACGTGCCGATCTGGAAGGAGCCGTCGTCCATGACGATGCCGAACGCCAGGCGGGTGCCGTCGGGCGAGAACCGTGGCCGTGCGACCTCGCAGTCCAGCACGGGCGCCAGGTCGGAACCGTCCGCGTCCATCGCGGACAGGACCACGATCTGGCCCTTGACCGGGTCCTCCCGGACGAACCGTCCGAACACGATGCGACCATCGGGGTCCGGGACCCCATCGCCCGGGTGCGCCTCGCGGGGCGGATCCCACAGCCGACCGGTGCCGCAGACCGGCTGACGCGCATGGGCCGAACCTTCGGGCGACGCGGAGGGCTGCGCCACGACGAGCCCTGGGCTCGCCATCGCCGCGAGGGCCGTCACGACGAGCGCCAGCCGGAGCCTTCCACCGGCACGTATCGAGACCCCGCCGGGAGCGATCATGGGTCCACCCTCCTCCGACAGGACGCCGACGGCGCCCCATATCGGTACAGAGCGTCAGGAGCCGGGAAACGGGTCACACGCTGCTACGATCCCGCGACTCGTCCGTG
>CAZYTQ010000073.1:0-13758 GCA_964650135.1 uncultured Anaerolineaceae bacterium
GCCCACGCTCGGGGTGATCGCCGATCGCCCCGCCGGTGGGACCGATCGGCATGGAAGCGTGTCCGATGGCCCGGCAGGTGGTCCACCAGTCGGGCGATCGGCATGGAACCGGCATCGATCGGGAGCCGGGCCACCGCGACGGGCCCCGGGATGCGGCTGCCGCCCGGCCCGCGGCCCGGGATGCGGCTCCCGCCCGGCCCGCTCACCGCCATCACGGCGGATCGCATGCGTCCGCGGCGCGCCCCGGTCGAGGTCACCCACCGCCGCGTTCGTAGTCGATCTCGACCTCCGAGAGCTCCCCTTCCACGACGGTCACGCTGCGTGCTTCCGCGCGTGGCCACGGATCGCCGCCCGGCACCGGCTGGAGGACGTACTCGCCAGGCGGCAGCATGACCACGAAGCGACCGTCCGGTCCGGAGGTGGCCTCGCTCAGGCGGCGGCCGTCGTTGTCGGCGATGACGATGCGTGCGACATAGGCGGCGAGACACGGGGATGCCTCCGTCGGCTGCCGGCACTCGGGACCCACGAGCACCAGGCCCGCGATGCCCGAACCGGTGCTGGTCGGCGAGGGCTCGGCGCTCGGTGCCGGCGCGCCACAGGCGACGACCAGCGACAGCAGCAACGCAGGACCGAGCCACCGGCCGTGGGGCATCGACATCCGGATCGGCGGTCGGACGATGGCGGCTGCCTAGAGGCCGGACCAGGCGCGGATGGCCCGGGCGAGCGCCGAGTTGTCATCGTCGCCATGACCCTGGGCCACGAGACCGGCCTCGATCTGCGCCGCGAGACCGGCCACCGGGAGTGATGCCCCCACCTCCCTCGCGAGTCCCAGGGCGATGCCCAGGTCCTTGAGGTGGAGGGCGATCCGGAATCCGGGTGGGTACTCGTCATCGATCATCCGGCCGGCACGGTTCTCGAGGACCCACGAGCGCGCCGCGCCACCCGAAAGAGCGCCCACGACGGCCTGCGGGTCGAGACCCGACTTGAGCGCGAGCACGATGCCCTCGGCCACGCCCAGATACGCACCACACAGGATGACCTGGTTGACGGCCTTGGTCGCCTGGCCAGCGCCCACCGGTCCCATGTGGGTGATGGACGAGCCCATCGTCGCGAGCACCGGGCGCGCCCGATCCACAGCCACCTCATCGCCGCCGACCATGATGGTCAGGGTCCCCAGACGCGCACCCTCGGAGCCACCCGACACGGGTGCGTCCACGAACGCGACACCACGCTCGGCGAGCCGGGTCGCGAACACCCGGCTGGCAGCGGGCGAGATGGTGGAGCAATCGATGACCAAGGCGCCTGCGGCGAGCCCGTCAGCGACACCTTCCGCCCCGAACAGGACCTCCTCCACGTCCGGGGTGTCCGAGACGCAGACGACCACGATGTCCGAACGGCGTGCCAGCTCCGCTGGGCTGGTGGCCTCCACGGCTCCCAGCGAGACCGGCAGCCCTGCTCGCCCGGCCGTCCGGTTCCAGACGGTCCCCCGGAAGCCCGCCCGCACGACGTTCGCCGCCATCGCGGCGCCCATCGTGCCCATGCCGCAGAAGCCGATGCGTTCGGTGTCGGTACCTTCGACCACGAGACCCTCCTTCGACGTGATGGTACGCGGCGGAGGGTCCTCGGGCGGCGAGCCGGCAGCCACGGACGGTGACCGCCGAGCGATCAGCGGTTGCTGCCGAAGATGCGCAGCAGGAACAGGAACAGGTTGACGAAGTCGAGGTACAGCGCGAGCGCGCCCATGACCGACGCGGAGTCGCGGTTCAGCCCTGCCACCTGGCCGCTCCGGATGCGCTGCACGTCCCACGCCGTGAGGCCCGTGAAGATGACCACGCCCACGACACCGATGGCGAGGTTGAACACGCCCGAGCCGGGGAACAGGAACACCTGGACGATCATCACCACGATGAGGCCCAGCAGACCCATGAACAGGATGCCGCCGAGACTCGTCAGGTCACGCTTGGTGACCGCGCCATAGATGGCCGCGCCACCGAAGATCGCCGAGGCGCCCAGGAAGGCGGTCACGACACCCGACACATCGCCGTACACGATCTGGCCGGTCAGCGGGTCGATGGCCGTCGCGGCGTACGAGGAGACGATGACGCCGAGCGTCAGGCCCATGGTCAGGGCGTAGACGAAGAACGCGCCGAGCGCGACGATAGGCGGGATGCGCGTGATGAGGAAGCTCAGCCCGAAGACCAGCGCGAGCTGGCCGATGAGCAGCAGGAACCAGTTGTCCATCACCTGGCCCATGAGCGAGACGTTGCTCATCACGAACCATGCCGAGCCAGCGCTCAGCAGGAGTCCGATGAACATCCACACGAACGCCGCGGTCAGGAAGCCTTCCCGGGGCACGGCGGCCGCGCCCACGCGCACGCCGCTGGCCACCGTGTTGGGCGCGGCCACGGGCGCGCCGGCCGGCTGACCGGCACCGTACTGGTTCGTCCGGTTCGGGTCGTTGTTCAGCACTTGGGATCCCTTTCGAGCGGCCGCCCAGCCCGGGCGGTCTGGGCACAGTCTAGCGGCGCTCTCCAAGACCCCGGCACGAAGGGTCGGACGTGCCGCCCGGCACGTCCGCGGGGCGTCAGTCGCGGGTCCTGCGTCGGTCACCCACGATCGCTGCCGTCGTGCCGGCGCCCTCGGCCTGCTCCACGGCACGCGCGAGGACCCACAGGAGGTCCGCGACGCGGTTCAGCCAGGGCACGAGCCAGTCACCGATCACGTGGCCCGCGTGACGCGCTGCGATGACCCGCCGCTCGGCGCGCCGACACGTGACCCGCGCCACCTCGAGGGAGGCTGACGACCGACTCTGGCCGGGGACCACGAACTCGCGGGGCATCGTGATACGCGCCTCCCACGTCGCGAGATCGGCCTCCGCGGCGACCAGCATCGCCTCGTCCACGCTCGTGATGCCGTCCTGGAGCCGGTCCCTGGCCGCGGGGTTGGTGGCCAGCTCGGCGCCGGCCACGAACAGCTCCCGCTGGAGTCGCAGGATGAGCGTCCCGAGCGTCTCGAGGCCTTCGGGCGGTATCTCCGCGACCAGCTCGGCGCGAGCGGCCCCGAGGGCCGCGACGGTCTCATCGATCGTGCCGTATGCCTCGACCGCGAGGTCGTCCTTGGCGACTCGTCCGCCGTACAACAGTCCCGTCGTGCCGTCGTCGCCGGCCCCGGTCGCGACGACGCTCCCCGTCAGCGACTCCCGGCGCGCACGAGGACTCACGATCGCCTCACCAGGCGGACCCTCGGCGGATCACCACATGAGCCCGGCATCACGCGGATCCCAGCGCTCGGCGAGCAGCGTCACCTTGACCTCGTGCTCCTCGACCTCCTCGGCGGCCTCCTTCACCTGCTGCATCAGCGCGCCTGCGTAGGGGCAGAAGGGGGTCGTCATGACCATCCGGACCTCGGTCAGCTCGTCACCCAGGACCACTTGTCGGACGAGCGCGAGCTCCACGACGTTCATGCCGATCTCGGGGTCCACCACGGAACGCAGCGCATCGAGGATGGCCAGCTCCCGGGCGCGTGCCTGGGGATCGATGGCGGGCACCGTGGGTGCCTGATCGATGGTCGGGCCGATGGCGTCGGTCGTCAGGGTCTGGTCGGGCATGGCGTGGGACCTCGTGCGGAGCGTCCGGACAGCCTAGCACTCGGCCCGGTCCGACCCGGTCGGGCGCAGCTCGCGAGGTGTACGATGTAAGGCATGGACATCGAGGTGTGGTCGGACGTCGTCTGCCCGTGGTGCTACATCGGCACGACGCGGCTCCATCGAGCGCTGGAGCGGTTCCCAGGGCATGACGATGTCACGGTCAGATACCGCAGCTTCGAGCTCGACCCGAGCCGAGGCGCCTCGACCGACCAGACGCTGGTGGAGATGCTGTCGGCCAAGTACGGCGTGAGCACCGATCAGGCACAGGCGATGAACCAGCGGGTCAGCGACATCGCGGCCGGAGAGGGCCTGGCCTATCGGCTGGACATCGCACGGCCCGGCAACTCCTTCGATGCCCATCGTGTGTCCCATCTTGCGGACAGCCTCGGGCTGGGTGCTGCGATGACCGACCGGCTCCACGCCGCGTACTTCACGGAAGGCGCTGCGATCTCGGACCCGGACACGCTCGTGCGTCTCGCACGCGACGTGGGGGTGGATGGCGATCGAGCGCAGGCGACCCTCGCGAGCGACGAGTTCGGGGACGCGGTGCGCGAGGATGAGCGGCTCGCCGCCGAGCTGGGCGTCCGGGGCGTGCCCTTCTTCGTGTTCGACCGGCGCTTCGGGGTCTCCGGCGCGCAGGAGGTGTCCGTGCTCCTCTCCGCGCTCGAGCAGGCAGCGGAGCCACGATCGGCACAACGCGCGACCGGCACATAGGAGGGACCCGTGGACATGGACCTCGCCCTGTGGGTGGTACAGGTGGCGCTGGCGCTGGCGTTCCTGGTCGCTGGCTACTCCCACGCCTTCGACTTCGATCGGGCGGCCCGACGACCGCCCATGGCCTGGATGCACGCGGTCGGCCAGGACCGGATGCGGGTCATCGGCATCCTCGAGATCCTGGGGGCCATCGGGCTGGTCGTACCGGCGGCATCCCAGGTGCTGCCCTGGCTCACGCCACTCGCGGCCCTGGGTCTCGCGCTCGTGATGGTCGGTGCCATCGTGCTGCACATCCAGCGCCGGGAGTACCCCAACGTGGTCATCAACGCCGTGCTGGGGCTGCTCGCCCTGTTCGTGGCCTACGGCAGGTTCGTGCTCGAGCCGATCGGATAGCGTCCGCTGGCACGATGCACTGACCGGCGTGCGGGCGCTCGCCTGGGTGCTCGCGGACCTCGCCGCAGGAGACGCGGGTCGCGAGCCGGACACGATGCACGCGCCCGCCTGACGGGCGCTCCGCTCAGCGGTGGGTGGCGACCGGTATGGGCTCGCCCCGGCTGACCACGACCCCGGCGGCCTCGCGGAGCGGTGACGGCAGATCGGCGGCCTCGAGGGCTGTGAAGCCGGGCCCACGCAGTGACCCGTCGGCCTCGAGGAAGTCCGCGTACCGCGCGGGCTGGCTTGCCGCGTAGGCGAACGCGCTGGCGATGCCCACGCGCCGCAGCTCCGGGTTCTCGGCGATCATGGCGGCGGGCGTCAGACCGGCGGCACGCATCTCCAGCAGGTTGCGCACGCTCAGCCGGGTGCCATAGCAGAACGGCTCACCGTTCATCACGAGCGGATCGACCTTCACCCACTTGATGGTCATCAGACGACCGTGTCGTCGCCGAGCCCGGCGCCCTTCCAGATGAAGCGCACGAGCGCATTGCCCTGGTGGTCGCCGGCGAGCCGACGGTGCGCGCGCACCCGCTCGATCCAGGCGTCGATGGTCGCCGTGAGAGCCGGCGCATCGTCCGCCGGCAGGACGGACAGGCTCGCCTCGCGGAGGCCGGCCAGGAACGTCGCGTAGTCGTTCATGCGGATGCCGCGTCGCCGGTAGACGGGCACGATGTGCTCGCCGTACTCGGTGACGTAGTGCACCTCGCCCGTCTCGAGCGCCCGCGCGAGCTGCTCGATGTGACGCTCGTGGTCCCGCAGCACCCGGCGCAGGGCGAGCTCGTCGTGGCGCGTCGCGAGCGTGGGATCGATGCGCAGGGCGGCCTTCAGGGCGATGTCGCCGATACGCTCGCGTGCGGCGCGCAGACGGCGGGCGGCCTCGGGGCTCCCGGCGGCGGCGTCGGAGGGCGGCAGGCCGAGCAGAGGATGTGGCATGGGGCATCCAGTCTAGCGGCTACAGTCCGTCGCGTGGACCAGACTCGAGGACCCGGTGACGAACGCCCCGCGATGCTGTCGCAGGCACCGGGCGACCGATATCGACGACCGGACCCGCCGATCCAGGCGCAGCCCCGCATGGGCAGCGCGTGGTTGGCCGGCCTGGGAGCGGCGGTCCTGGTGGCGCTGGTCCTGGGTGTCCTGCGCAGCATCCTCGAGGTGGGCATGTTCGCGGTGTCCGTGCTCGGCGGCCTGGGCATCGGCTGGAGCGTGCGACACGCGGCGTGGTCGACGGCCCATCGACCATCCGCTCGGCCCGAGGTCGCGGCCATCGTGTCGGGTGTCGTCGCCTGGGTCCTCGGGCTGGCGGTCGCGTGGGTCGTCGCTCTCGCCATCCTGCCCGGCTCGGAGCGGTCCCTGGGCGACCGGCTCGTGAGCACGCCGTGGCTGGACTGGCTGCTGCCCCAGATCGGCCTCGCGGACATCGTCTCCCTGGTGTCGCTGCTGGGGGCCACCTGGGTGGCCTCCCGGTCGGCCGGCATCCCGGCCGTTGCCGGGGACTGAACCGAGCGCGGGGTCGGTCCAGCGCCAGCAGCTCTCGCATCGGCCCGGCCGACGCCCGGCGGCGTGTCAGTCGGTCGTCTCGCCCAGGAAGGGCATCCCCTGCTCGACCGCGGCACGACTCATGCGCAGGGCGGCCGTCTTCTGCTCCGCGACGTCCCGGACATACGCCGCCGTCTCGTCCGCGGTCATGGCACGGCCACGCACCGCGGTGGCGGGCCGGCCCACCATGAGCCACGCGAGGTGGTACCGGTCCATCGAGCCCCATGCATCCGCCAGCAGCGCGTCCGAATCCGCGATCCACGCTCGGAGACCCTCGAGGCTGGGTCGCTGGGACAGTCCGTCGCCGGAGCTGATGAGGGCGTCCGTGCGGGCAAGCAGGTCGGTCCGGGTCACACGCCTATCATCGGCCACCCGATGACCGATGGCCTTGACCGCACCGACCCGACCCCTCGAAGGACCTCATCACGGCTGGACCTCGACGCCGCGATCCGGCTCACCGACGCGCTGGTCGCGGATGGCACGCTGCCCAGTGCCGTGCTGGGGGTCTCGGATGCCTCGGGGACCCGTCTGATCCACGCGGTCGGCGGGCCCCGCCATCGGCGTGTGGCTCCTGACAGCGTGTACTTCCTGGCCTCCATCACCAAGCCCATCGTGGCCACCGCCACCATGCAGCTGGTCGACGAGGGCCGTCTCGACCTCGACGCGCCGTTGCGGCCGGGCATCCCGGGCTTCCGCGGCCTGGTGACCGCGCGCCACGTGCTGACCCACACCTCGGGCATCCCGGATGTGGACCTGGCACCACTCATCCGCCGCGCACCCACGTTCGGATCGCTGCTCTCCGTGGTCCACGACGCTGAGCCGACGTTCCTACCCGGAAGCCGATACCGCTATGGCTCGGACAGCTTCATGCTCCTCGCGGAGACGATCGCGGCACGTACCGGCTGCTCGTTCGCGACCGCCCTGCGACGGCGGCTGCTCCAACCCCTGGGCATGGTCGACACCGGCTTCGACCCGGCGCGCTGGGCCCGACGGGTGGTGACCGTGGATGGGGCACCCGGCGGCAGTCGGATCGGACGCCGGTTCGTCCAGCGGTTCCTGGCTCGCGCGACCTTCGCGGGCGGAGGATCGTTCGGGACCGCCGAGGATCTGCTCCGGTTCGGCCGCTCACTGATGGGCGGCCCGGACGTGCCGCGCGTGCTGTCGGAAGGCGCGATCGCGGAGATGACCCGGGAGCAGACCATGGATGTCGTGGAGCTGCTCGAGGACGGGACGGAGCTGGCGCCGCACTACGCCCTGGGCTGGCACACGCCGGCGCCGGGGCCCGACGGTGTGTCCATTGCCGGGGTGGCGCTTCCGACGACGCGCGCGGTCGTCACCCATGGCGGCGTCTCCGGGACGCGACTGTGGCTCGATCGAGAGCGGGGACTCGGGGTGGTGGTCCTCAGCAGCCGATGGGGTCTGGACCAGGGACCGCTGGTGCGGATCGTGGCGGCCGTGTACCGGGGAGACGCACCCACCGGTGGCCGCATCTCGACGGCCCCCCCGGGCATCATCGGCTGAGCATCGCCGACCCGCACCAAGGGTCGGGATGCACGAGGGCGACCGGCTGGCCGCCCTCGTACCGACGATCAGGCGGGTGCGCCCTTCTCGATGGGCACATCGATGAGCGACCCGTACTCGGTCCACGAGCCGTCGTAGTTGCGGACGCTCGGATAGCCCAGCAGCTCATGGAGCACGAACCAGGAGTGGCTCGATCGCTCGCCGATACGGCAATAGGCGATGACGTCCTTGTCCGGGGTCACGCCCTTGGCCACGTAGTGGGCCCGCAGCGCGTCGGCGTCCTTGAACGTGCCGTCCTCGTTGACCGTCTGTGCCCAGGGTGCGGAGGTGGCACCCGGGATGCGCCCCGCCCGCTGGGCGGTCTCGCTCATGCCTGGAGGCGCGATGATCTCGCCGTTGAACTCGGCGGGTGATCGCACGTCCACGAGCGCCAGGCTCGTGCCCACGTCCCCGAGATGCGACAGCACGTCATCCCGGAAGGCGCGCAGGGATCGGTCCACCTCGGGCAGGCTGACCTCGGTCGCCGCATGGCTGGTCACATCGACCGTGACCGGCAAACCATTGTCCAGCCAGTACTTGCGGCCCCCGTCGAGGATGCTCACGCGCTCCCAACCGAACAGCTTGAGCTGCCAGTACGCCCACGCCGCGAACCAGTTGTTGTTATCGCCGTACAGCACGATGTGGGTGTCGGGGCCGATCCCCGAGCGGGACAGCAGTGTCTCGAGGTCCTCGCGGCTCACGATGTCGCGACGGATGCCGTCCGACAGCTGGCTGGTCCAGTCCCAGCCCACGGCGCCGGGCAGATGGCTCTGCTCGTAGGCGGACGTATCCACATCCACCTCCACGAAGCGGACCGTCGGGTCGTCAAGATGCTCCTGGGCCCATCCGGGGCTCACAAGGGCTCCCGGGGTCGCGTGGTCGGTCATCGGATCTCTCCTGTCAGGGTGACGTGCGGTCCGGCTCCGGGCCGCGGTGACGAGAACGGGGCAGGACGCGTCCGCCGCGCCCACGGGTCAGGGGATCGCCCCCTCCTCGACCGCGAAGGCACGGAGACGCTCGGTACACGCCGCCTCCAGGCGGACCGCCTGCGTCACGAGCCAGGGCCCCATGCGTGGCGAGTCCTCGAGCGTCAGCTCGGCGCCCACCGGGCCTTCCGCCAGGTCGACACCCGATGCGTTCCGAAAGTCGGCCAGCCAGTTCGCCTGGAGCTGGACCAGCGTGGCGACCACCACCCCGCGCGAGAACGACCAGTCCACGTAGTCCGCGTTGAGGCGGTCGACGAGGTCCCGCAGACGCACGGGCGTGCCGCGGGGGATCCGTGCCACCAGGTGCACCACACGCAGCGCCGCGAACGGGTCGCCTGCCTCCGCGATGGTCGGCGGTCGAAGGTCGGGGTCGGGCAGGCCGGGTGCCTCCCGGAGGGTCAGCATCAGGCCGCCGAGCCTATCACAGGCCCCCCGGCCAGCCGGTCAGGGGTGCTCCGTGTCGGGGAACTCGAGCGTCACGGTCGTGCCATCGTCGGTCAGGCCGCGCGCAGGCTGCACCTGGCGGATCTCGACCTCACCGGGCGGCCTGCGGCCGAAGACCTGCTGCTCGATGCCCGCGATGACACCGCCGATGACACCGCCCATCTGACCGAGGCCTCCCGAGCGCAACGCCTCGATGGGCTCCTGGACGGGATCGAACGCCTCGGCAGGCGGCTCGTCGATGACGGGCGTGCCGGCCACTGCCGGCTGCCCGGGGTTCGCGGCCGCTGATGACCGTGGCGGGACCGCCGCGACCGGCGGCGTCGTGGTGGGCGTCCGGATGGGTGTGGCCCGCAGGCCGCTCTTGCGTGCGCGCATCGGGACAGACTACCGTCCGCGCCGCTCGGCGGGTGCCGGAGCGTCGGCAGCAGGGGTCATGGTCCGAGCGATGGTCGCGTCCTCGGTCCGTCGACCCGGCCGAGCCTAGCGCGGCTCAAGACGGAGGGTGGTGGACAGGACCGCCGGGGCGACCATGGCGGGTGTCGCGGGGTCACCAGCGTACTTCGCCTGGAGCCCGGTGGAGCAGGCCTGCACCGACACGTCATCCGTGGCCGCTACGGCGCGTACCTCGATGCGCCGACCATCCGCCACCATGGCGCCATCCGGCTGCGCGGTGATCTCCCGGTACCAGCGTGCCGAGGATCCGCGGTAGGAGCGGATGTAGACGACGCCCTCGACCACGACGACCCAGATGATGGTCGAGTGGAGCGCGCCGTCCGGCGCACGGGTCTCGATGTCCACCTCGCCGGTCCGGGCCAGGAGGTCCAGGACATCGGCCGGGAATGTCGACACATCGGTCACAGCAGCTCTCCATGGGCGGCAGCCGTCGGCTCGCCCTCGCGAGGCCGCGGTTCCTCGCCCGGACCATACACGGGGTTCGCCGGGGTCAGCGGCGCCTCCGTCACGGGCGTGGCTGCTGCGGTCGTCCCCTCGAGCATCGGCAGGCGCGGCCCGGCCGATCCCTCGAGCGCACCCACGCCGTAGGGCACCCATTTGCCCGGATCCTGGAGACGATGAGCCTCCTGGTTGCCACGCGTGTGGACCTCCTCGAAGCCGCGCGGCTCGATCCACATCCGGTCGCCCTGGAGCAGCCCGTGCACCCCGCCCTGGCCCGGCTCCGGTCGCTGGGAGCGGCAGTAGCCACACGTGGCGCTGTCATGGCGCTGGTAGGTCTCGGGCTCCTCGTAGGTCGTGATGTAGCCCTCGTAGTTGCGCAGGACCACCTTGTGGTCGGAGTAGCTGATGAGGTAGTTGGGCATCACCGGGATCTTGCCGCCACCACCCGGCGCATCGATGACATAGGTCGGCACGGCGTAGCCGCTGGTGTGACCACGCAACCCCTCGATGATCTCGAGGCCCTTGCCCACGGGGGTCCGAAAGTGGCCGGACCCTTCGACCAGGTCGCACTGGTACAGGTAGTACGGCCGGATCCGGTTCGCGACCAGCTTGTGGACGAGGGCTCGCTGGATGTGCACGCAATCGTTGACCCCGGCGAGGAGCACCGACTGGTTGCCCACCGGCAGCCCGGCCTTGGTGAGCCGGTCCACCGCTCGTGACACCTCGGGGGTGATCTCGTCGGGGTGGTTGAAGTGGAGGTTGATCCAGAGCGGGTGGTAGCGCTGGAGCATCTCGCACAGCTCGTCGTCGATGCGCTGGGGCAGGAACACGGGCACCCGTGAGCCGATGCGCACGATCTCGATGTGGGGGATCTCGCGCAGGCCCCGGAGGATCGATTCGAACAGCTTCGGGGCGAGGGTCAGGCCATCGCCGCCGCTGATGAGCACGTCCCGGACCTGGGGCGTCCGACGCAGGTAGTCGAGCTGCGCCTCGTGGTCCCGCTTGTTGAAGTTCTGGGTGGGGTCGCCCACGATGCGTGAGCGGGTGCAGTAGCGGCAGTAGGTCGCGCACTGGGTCGTGACGAGCATCAGGACGCGATCGGGATATCGATGCACGAGACCGGGCACCGGGGAATGGCGGTCCTCGGCGAGCGAGTCCTCCATCATCGCCGTGAAGGCCTGCTGTTCCCGGGCCAGCGGGATCACCTGGCGGCGGATGGGATCGTCCGGGTCGTCCGGGTCGATGAGGCTGATGAAGTAGGGCGTCACATCCACCCGGAACTTGTCGGGTGCGGACAGCCCTTCCCGCTCGTCATCCGTGAGATGGAGCACCTGCTCGATCTCGGCGAGGTCGTTCACCCGATGGGAGAGCTGCCAGCGCCAGTCGTCCCACTGCTCGTCCGGCACATCCGTCCAGAGGGCCGCGCGGCGACTTCGTGCGGGCCGACCGTCCGGGCCGAGCAGGCGCGCCGGGTCGCGCGGGTTGACCCATGGCTGCTCGGTCACGGGTGGGCTCATGGTCATGTCCACGGGCGTGGCTCCTGCTCCGGTCGGGGTCCGTCGGGTGCATACGGATCATGCAGGCTGGATAGAACCGGCATCATAGCGACATGCTGCATGATCGTCCGTCCCTCCACGCTCCCGCCACGAGCCTGCACGGGATGGAGGCGGGTCCGCGGGACGGGTGAAGCGTCCCTGATGAGGCTCGTCAGGCACCGTTGACTACGCGATCGGACGGGACTACGATGCCCGACGCATTTCCGATCCCGTCCGTAGGAGTTCCGATGTCCGCCAGTCGCTCCCGGGTGCTGCTCGCGCCGACCCTCGCCGCTCTGCTCGTGGCCGGTGCCACACCCGCGCTCGCCCAGGACGCGGAGACTCGCGTCAGCGTGACGATCTCCGAGTCGGGCTGTGAGCCCTCCTCGCTGAGCGTGCCGGCCGGTCCGGTGGTGTTCGAGATCACCAATCTCGGCGGCGACATCGGGGAGTTCGAGATCCTCCAGGATACCTTCGTCATCGACGAGGTCGAGAACATCGTGCCCACGTTCCAGAACAACATGGTCACGCGTCTCGACGGCGGCGAGTACGTCCTCGCCTGCTTCACGCTCCAGTCACCACGGGGCACGCTGACCGTGACCGGCGGCCCTGCGGGTACCCGGCCGCCCTCCGCGGTCGTGGACGCCGACACCCTCGCCGCGTACCAGGCGGAATACGAGACCTATGTCCGTGCGCAGGGCACCACGTTCGCCGCGGCCGTCGCGGAGTTCGTGGCTGCCATCAAGGCGGGCGACCTCGCGACCGCACAGGCGTTGTATGCGCCGTCACGCGTGGGCTGGGAGAGCATCGAGCCCATCGCGGAGCTGTTCTCCGACCTCGACCAGGCGATGGACTTCCGCGAGGAGGATTTCGCAGCGGGCGTGGACGACCCCGACTTCAAGGGCTATCACCGTATCGAGCGCATCCTGTGGGTGGATGACGCCTCGGGTGACCTCGATGCCCTCGCCGACGAGCTGCTTGCCAATGCGAACGACCTGGCGGGTCGGCTGTCCACGCTGCCCATCGATGCCTACACCATGACCCAGGGCGCGGGCGCGCTCATCGACGAGGTCGCCCAGACCAAGATGACGGGCGAGGAGGATCGGTACTCGGGCACCGACCTCTGGTCCATCCAGGCCAACATCGATGGCGCGAAGAAGATCGTGGACATCGTCCGACCGTCGCTCGCGACCGTCGATCCGGCCTACCTCGAGCGTCTCGATGCCGCGTTCGCGACCATCGACGAGCTGACCGCGAAGTATCGCGACGGCGACGACTTCCAGCCCTTCAGCGCCATCACCCCCGAGGACCTCACCGCGATGCAGGCTGCGCTCGCAGGCTTGTCCGAGGTGCTGGGCCAGCTCGCGGGGACGCTCGGCCTCAGCGCCTGACCTCGTGGGCGACCGGGAACCACCCGCTGCCACGACCGCCGATGCGTCCCAGCTGACGCGGCGGCGGTTCCTCGCGGGCACCGCGACCGCCGGGGCCGGGGCCGTGGTCGCGAGTCTCGGCGGCGGCATCCTGGGTGCCACCGAGGGTCTCCTGGGGCCCGCCACGGCGCGTGCCCAGGCGGCGGCGGTGGCCCCCGTGGTGGTGCCCTTCGAGGGCGTCCACCAGGCGGGGATCGACCGGCCGGGGATCGCCCAGCCGAACTCCATCGTGGCCGCGTTCGATGTGGTGGCTCGTGACCGTGACCAGCTGCGGGCGACCTTCGCCGAGCTCACGGCGCGCATCCGCGCCCTGGTCAAGGGCGAGCCGCCACCACCCCTCGACGACGCGTTCCCGCCGCCCGAGAGCGGCATCCTCGGCCCATCCATCGGCCCGTCGACCCTGACCGTGCTCGCGGCGGTCGGCGCCAGCCTGTTCGATGACCGCTTCGGGCTCGCCGATCGACGCCCACGCCAGCTCATCCCGATGCCCCACTTCCCGGGTGACGTCATCGACCCATCCCGCAGCCACGGCGACCTGCTGCTCCAGTGCGGCACCCAGATCTGCATGGAGCGCAGCA
>CAZYTQ010000073.1:13768-16658 GCA_964650135.1 uncultured Anaerolineaceae bacterium
CTCGGTGTGCATGCCGTGGAGGAAGCACAGGTCGTCCACGCGCTGCGATATCTCATGGCCGGCACGCGAGCCCAGCTCGCGCTTCGCTGGATGGAGTCGGGGTTCCATCGGCCCGACGCCATCGCGGCGGAGGGCAAGACCACGGTCCGCAACCTGCTGGGCTTCAAGGACGGCACCGCGAACCTGCCCGTGGGTGGTGATGCGTTCGCGGACCGGGTGTGGGTGGCTCGCGGGGATGGCGAACCCGACTGGACGGTGGATGGCAGCTACCTTGCGGTGCGTCTGATCCGGATGTTCGTGGAGCGCTGGGACCGTGCCCCGCTCGCCGAGCAGGAGGCGATCATCGGCCGCGTCAAGCGCACCGGCTCACCCATGGGCGGTCATCGCGAGGAGGACCTGCCGGACTTCGCGAACGATCCCCTGGGCACGGAGACACCCCTCGATGCCCACATCCGGCTCGCCAATCCGCGCACGCCAGGCTCCGAGGCGAACCTGATCTTCCGGCGTGGCTACTCCTTCTCGCGGGGCTTCGACGGCGCCGGGCTGCTCGACCAGGGCCTCCTCTTCATGGCCTTCCAGCGAGACCTCGGCGCCGGGTTCCTGACCGTCCAGCAGCGGCTCTTCGACGAACCCCTGATGGAGTACATCCAGCCCCAGGGTGGTGGCCTGTTCTTCGTCCTGCCGGGCGTGGTCGGTCCCGGTGGCATCCTCGGCGAGCAGCTGCTCGCCTGAGCGTCGCTGGCCGCGCCACGTTGCGACGCGAGCCGCGCCACGTTCGTCGATGAGGCATCCGACGACGCGGGAGCCTCTGCTACCATCGACCAGCCATGACCCTCGACCGACTTCGCAACCTCGGCTTCCTGCTGGCATTCCTGCTGCTGGGCGTGATGCTGTTCTCGCTCTACGGCGCCTTTCGGTCCGCGATCGAGGGCGGCAACTGGGTCGCCTTCCTGGGGGGCATCCTCATGGGAGCGGTCATGGTCGCCATCCTCATGACCGTCATGCTCGTGCCGGACCGCCGGAACGTCGGGTGGGTCAAGGCGCTCACGAACGTCAATACGCGCTACCTGTTCGGCGCCCTCATCGTGCTGTGGGTGCTGGTGATGGGCTTCCTGGCGAGCCTGGCGCTGCCGGCGACGCAGGAAGGTGGTCTGGCGCTCATCGGCATGTTCGCGGGCATCTTCATCTTCCTCGGCTTCGTCTGGTCCGTCATCGGCGAGTGACGCGTCCCCATGCACGCGACCGCGCCGCGTCCTGACGAGCGTGGTCAGGCCCTCGCCGAGTTCGCGCTCATCCTCTCCCTCATCGTCATCCTGTCGGTCGTCTCCCTGCTCCTGATGGGCGACCAGATCTCGGCGATCCTCTCGACCATCGCCGGTCAGCTCTGACCCGGCGCCCGACGGTCCGCCCAGTCCCCGCCGATGGCACATGACCGGTCGGCCGGCACCCCTCAAGGGGGCATGGGGCATGATGGGCCGCATGAAGATCGTGGCCATCGACTGGGACCCTGCCCGCGAGCGGTTCAGCGCCGAAGGGACGCACCGCGGGCATCGCATCGACATCAACGCACCCCACACCCTGCCACCCGGAGAGGGTCGGCAGGGACCGTCCGGGTTCTCCGCATCCGAGCTGCTCCTCGCCGGTGCGGGCTCGTGCGCGGCGTGGGACCTCGTGGAGATCCTGCGCAAGCAGCGCCAGGACCTGCGGGACCTGCGTGTCGAGGTGGAGGGCGAGCAGCACGCCGAGCCGCCCTGGCCGTACCAGCGGATCGTCGTCCGGTTCGTGGTCACCGGCGTCGCCCTCGACGAGGGACGGGTCCGCCGCGCGGTGGAGCTGGCCGTCGATCGTTACTGCTCGGTCATCTCGACCCTGCGTGGCGTGGCCACCGTGACCAGCCAGGTGGTGATCGTGGAGCATGACTCGGACGCCACCGTCGTCGACGCACCCGTGACCGCCTGACCATTCGGCCACCAGGGCATGGGCGCGTTCGGACGACTCGGGCGCGCCGTCGCGCACCACCCCTGGCGAGTGGTCAGCGCGTGGATGCTCCTGACGCTCCTCGCGTTGCCGCTCGCGCCCCGTGCCCCGGAGCTGCTCCAGGCAGGCGGCTTCACGGCGGACCATCTGGAGGCGGCGCGCGCCCGGCGGCTGCTGGAGGAACGCATCGACCTGGCGCCCTCGAGCCTCGCCATCGTGGTCCGGTCGCTGGATGCACGGCGTGCCGGCGACCCGGGGTTCGAGATGGCCGTGGCGCTCGCACTCGCGGGGGTGCCGGAGGCCACGCACGTCCGGAGCGTGCTGCCCCACACGCTGGCGCCGCGGCAGGTGAGCCAGGACGGCCGGACCGTCTATGCGCTGGTGTCCCTCGACCTGTCGCCTGACCGGTCACCCGACGCCCTGGCGCCCATCGAGGCAGCCATCGTCCCGCAGCCAGGGCTCGACATCGCCCTCGCTGGCGGACCTGCGTTCTATGGCGACATCCAGCGTGCATCGGAGCGGGACCTCCAGCGGAGCGAGCTGCTGAGCCTGCCGCTCGCGGCGCTGGCGCTGCTGCTGGTGTTCGGGAGCGTGGTGTCCGCCGGGGTCCCCGTCGTCGTGGGCGGCATCGCCGTGCTGGTCGCGCTGGGTGCCATCGCCCTGGTCGCCTCGGTGATGCCCATGAGCATCTTCGTGCTCAACCTCGCGACCCTGCTCGGCTTCGGCCTGGGCGTCGACTACGCGCTGCTCATGACGAGCCGCTTCCGGGAGGAGCTCGGACGACGTGGGGGCGGCCGGTCGACCGCTGGTGGCATCGACCGACCGGTCGTGGTGGGGGCCGTCGAGGCGAGCGTGATGACGGCCGGTCGCGCCGTGGCCTTCAGCGGCACGACCGTCCTGCTGGGGCTTGGCG
>CAZYTQ010000074.1:0-8075 GCA_964650135.1 uncultured Anaerolineaceae bacterium
GCGCTGGCCAGCGACCTGCCCTCGATCTTCATGTACGAGACGACCTTCCGGGGCAACCAGTGGGCACGTGGCGCCGCGGTAGCCGTGCTCATGCTCGCCGCGTCCGCGGCGGTCGTGGTGCCCTACCTGCGCTCCGAGCTGCGGCGGCGGACCCCGTGACGGCGCTCGCCGCCCCCCGGCCCCCGGCGCACCGATCGTCCCGCCGCCGCCGGCGACCGACCGGTCGACGCATCGCGCTCTATGTGCTGCTGATCGGGCTGGCCGCGCTCTACCTGCTGCCGGTGTACGTGGTGCTCGTGGGCAGCCTCAAGACGCTGCCGGAGGTCAACACGACCAGCATCTGGACGCCCCCCGCGCAGCTGGACCTGGGTGCGTGGGGGGCGGCGCTCACGCCGCCGCTCCAGAACGCGGGCGGCATCGCGCCCGGTCTGGTGAACAGCCTGGTGATGACCATCCCGGCGGTCATCGTCTCGTCCGTCTGGGGCGCCATCAACGGGTACGCCCTGAGCGCGTGGCGGTTCCGTGGCTCGGAGCTGCTGTTCGGGCTCATCCTGTTCGGCCTGTTCATCCCGTACCAGGCGATCCTCATCCCCCTGCTCACGAGTCTCCAGGTGATGCGTCTGTACGACTCGCTGGCCGGTCTGGCGCTGGTCCACGTCATCTACGGCCTGCCCATCACGACGCTCATCTTCCGCAACTTCTACGCCGCGATCCCCTCCGAGCTGTTCGATGCCTCGCGCGTGGATGGCGGGGGCTTCTGGTCCATCTTCCGCCGGGTCTATCTGCCACTCTCGATCCCGGGGTTCGTGGTCGTGGGCATCTGGCAGTTCACGTCCATCTGGAACGAGTTCCTGTTCGCGGTGACGCTCACCAGCTCGCCTCGTTCGCAGCCCGTGACGGTGTCGCTCCAGAACCTCGCGGGCAGCTTCGCCGCGCAGTACAACGTGCAGATGGCGGGCGCGCTCATGACGGCCCTGCCCACGCTCATCGTGTTCATCCTGCTCGGCCGCTACTTCGTGCGCGGCCTGCTCGCTGGATCGCTCAAGGGCTGACCCTCGTCATGATCGGGGATGGCAGCACGGCCCTGCCCTGAGGCGCCGCTCATCGCGGCACCAGCGTCGTCCGGGTGATGAGCAGGTCGCCATCCGCCTCGACCGGGCGCCAGTCGTCCCAGTCGCCGTCCGGCCACTGGACACGCACCTCGGCACTCGTGGCGGCCCCCAGGCCGAAGCGCATCGGAACCAGCTGGCCGCTCGCGTGGCCACCACCCACGGTGCGCTCGCGCGTCGTCGTCCGTCCATCGACCCGCACCTCGACCCACGCGCCGATGGCATCGCGGTTCGGGCCATCCTGCCGGAGATCGACATCCAGCCAGTGGCCCATCGCCACGGGTGCCATCGCGGTACCGGCCCCGACGTTGCGCCAGATGCCGACGGGTGCCTCACGCTCGACGACCACCAGGTCGAGCAGGCCGTCGTGGTCCAGGTCGACCAGCGCAGCGCCCCGAGAGCTCTCCATGTCCACGATCCCGGCCGACTCCGTCACGACCACGAACGTGCCGTCCGGCTGACCGAGATACAGCTCGTTGGGGTCCTGCTGCGCGAAGTCCGGCTGCGCGGATACGTTGCCCTTGGTCACGAACAGGTCCATCAGCCCGTCCGCGTTGACATCCTCGAACGCGGGGTGCCACGCGGTGGATGGTCGATGGTCACCACCCGTGGACGGCTGGGCACCCTCGACACCCAGCGGGAACGCGATGTTGCGGTACTCGGGTCGACCCGCGCCGTCGGTCAGCGTCTCGAGCCGACTCGCCGCCTGGCTCGTGAGATACACCTCCGGCAGCCCGTCGCCGGTGAGGTCCTGGCTCGCGATGCCCATGCCCTCGATGCGCACCCGCTGCCAGCCATCCTCCGCCGTGTACTGCGTGGGCGGCTCGCCGGGCACGATGCGCCACAGCTGCTCCTGCCCGTCGCTCATGTCGGAGTAGTAGTGGCGGTCGTTGGAGACCCGCAGGTCACGCTGGCCGGTGCGGCCCCAGTCGCTGAAGATCATGGAGAGACTGCACCATGCGGGCGTGAGCGGCGTCGAGCCGCGATAGGGCGTGTCCGAGCCCTCCGGTCGCAGGAGCCGACCGTCCGCGCAGCTCGACCGATCCGGCTCGCCGTCCACGAGCACGAGATAGTGGCCGAAGGCGAGTGTCGGCCAGGTCGCGCCGTGCTCCCAGGTGGCCGAGAACGCCGTCGCCCAGCCGTCATCGCTGTCGATGCCCCAGGCCTCATCGGCGCGCTCGAACCGGCAGTCCCCGAGCCCTCGCAGCACCACCGTGCCGCCGACCCGCAGGACCACGAGGTCCGCGACGCCGTCGCTGTCGATGTCCAGGGGGTACGCTCCCGTGACCCCGGTCAGCGCCAGCTCCGGGCGGTCGAGTGGGTCGAACACGATCGGCCCACCGCCACGGCTGTCATTCCGGAACAGCGCCGCTGGCGCGGTCCCGCCCGCGAGGAACAGGTCCGGGCGATCGTCGTCATCGCAGTCGACGACCGCCACCCCACCACCCACGACATGCAGGAAGTCGCCCGTGTATCGGTGGCTGATACCCGCGCTCGCGCGCACATCCACGAAGCGTGGTGGACCCAGGGCCGTGGTCGGTCGCGACGCGGGAGGACCACCCGTGAGGATGATGGTCGCCACCGCGCCCACGCCCAGCAGCAGCGCGCCGAGTGCCACGATCACCAGGAGCCGACGCCGACGCGACGTCGTCATCGCGTGGCCCGGCCTGACCGGGTCCGTGCCCTCAGGCGCCCGTGGGCGCGCCGTCCGGTGGCATCGAGTAGCCGTGCGCGGCGATCATGACCGCGCTCTCGCGGTGCGCCTCGGGGACCGGCGGGGTCATCGTCCGGAAGCCGTCCACCATCCGGTTGTACATCGAGAAGCCGGACGCGATGAGCACCGCCAGCTGCACGTCTCCGTCCGAGGCGCCCGCATCCCGTGCCGCCTGGACATCGGCCGGGGTGAGCGTGAGCGGGTCGCGTCGGACGACCTGCGCGATGTGGACCAGGGCCTGCATCCGGGGCTCCAGCGAGGCGCTGTCACCGACCTTGATGAGATCGATCACGGGGACCTCGGCCGTGCGGCCGTCCCGCTCGAGGAGCGCGGTCGCGAAGGCGCCGTGCGAGTCCATGCAGAAGAAGCAGTCATTGCCCGCCGACACGGTCAGGGCGAGCATCTCGCGCTCGGCACGGCCGATGGTCGCACCCGGGTAGTCATGTACGAGGAGGGCATCGGCCAGCCCTCGCATGTGGAGGCCCAGCTCGGGTGTCAGGGCCATCGCCACCAGGATGCCCGGCAGCTCGGGCAGGCCACCCACGATGGGTCGTTCCTGGGCGCGTGCCTGTCGCTCGTCGTCGCGTGCCATGTGCCACCTCCTGCTGCATCCGACCCGAACGGGCCGTCCTCACTCGATCCGCCGATGCACGGTCGATGACCGCGCTCGGCCCGTCACTCCGTCGGCAGCACGCCGACGATGAACCACCGATCGTCCCCCATCACCTGGCGGATGACGAAGGTCTCCTCGTACGGTGTCGCCTGGCGGTCCACCAGCTGCCCCTGCGCATCGTAGGTCGAATCCGTCCGGGTACCGGTGGCCTCGAAGGCCATGCCCAGGCCCGACTGGCTGCCCAGCAACCGCTGGGTCAGGAACAGCGTGTCGAACGTGTGGTCCGTGATGAGCGTCCGGCCCGTGGCCGCTGCCTCGTCGAGACGCCCGGTCATCTCCGCGAGCCGGTCGCCATGGTCCACGGCCGCCAGGAGCCCTGGATCGTGGCCCTGGAGCGCCTGCCGCTCCACCTCGAGGTGATGCGCGAGGGTCAGCGCCAGGCCCTGGGCATCGGTGCGAACCCGCTCGACGTTCCAGCCACGCACCGTGGGGTCGATGCTCACCACCGGGATGGTCGCCGGTTCGATCTCGATGGCGTCATCGAGCAGCAGCGTCGCACCGGCCGGCCCGTCCACCCGGGCGGGACCACCGGCCAGCACGATGCCCGCGCCCAGCGACACGACGAGCACGGTCGCGAGCCCCAGCAGCATGCCCACGCGTCGTGGCTGGATGCCGGCTGGTGCCGCAGTGCCGTCGCCGGTCAGGAACGCCATCGGGCGATCCGCGTCGGTGCCCGCTCGGGGCAGCAGCCGGTCCAGCAACGGCCGGGCCGCACAGACCACGACGAGGCTGCCGAGGAGCATCACCTTGGTCCACCATTCGTTGGTCTGGGGCGCGATGAGCAGCGAGGCAAGGACACCCACCGCGACCCCGAACACGACGCGGGCGATATGGCCACCCGGGATCGTCTTGGGGTCCGTGATCATGAAGAACAGGAAGATGAGCACCTCCGGGGAGGTCACGACGACCCGCCAGAAGTCGACGCCACAGACAGGGCCGAACGCCCAGTCGGCGGTCATGCAGTGCCCCGACGCCGCGAGGATGCCCAGGCCGACGGCGAGCGATCCCCAGAACGCCAGCGCCATCGTCAGCAGGTGGAGTCGCCACGTGATGAGCACGCCGCCCACCAGGATGATGGCGTAGGCGAGGATGAGCCAGCCGTCCAGCGGTCCCCACCAGAAGTCGAGTGGCTGGACCCGGTCCGAGCCGAGCACCAGGAACGCCACGACGAGCGCGATGTTGGACGGGTTGAACAGATGTGTCCCGTTGACCTTGATGAGGTACTTCGTGGCCAGGCCGAAGGCGGCGACGCCCGCGAACAGGGCCAGGTGCGAGGTGCCCCACGGGTCGCCGGCTGGTTGGCCCACGGCGCGCAGGATGAGTGCCACACCGCTGCCCGTGAGCATGGCGCTGGCCGGCCAGACCAGCGCACCACGCTGCCGGAACGTGATGGCGACCTCGATGAGGGCGCACGTCAGGATCGCGGCCAGGATCTGGGGCACGGTCACGTGGAAGCCGAGGCCGATCTGACCCAGCACGTGGACCGAGATGATCACCGACGCCACGTGCAGCCGCGGGTCGCGGATGCTGGGCAGGAACACCGGGACCTGTCGTCCCAGGAGGGACAGGGAGCGGCCGGGGGCCGCGGCGCGCGGTGCGGTCGCGGTCGCCATCAGACCCTGCGATGGGGCCGCATCAGTGGAGCTGCTCCGCTTCCTGTCGGGAGAGCGCGCCTGGCAGCTTGCCCATGATGATCATGCCCAGGACCTCGTCCTTGGTGATGCGGTCCTTGTCGACCGTGCCCACGAGCTTGCCCTGGAGCATCACCGTGATGCGATCCGCGAGGTCGAACACGTCGTGGATGTCGTGGCTGATGAGGAAGATGGCGATGCCCTCGGCCTTCAGCTGCGTCACGAGGTCACGCACCTGTGCGGTCTCGGCAGGCCCGAGGGCGGCCGTCGGCTCGTCCATGATGAGGATGCGCGCGTCGAAGTGGACCGCCCGGGCGATGGCCACGGACTGGCGCTGGCCGCCGGACAGCGAGCGGACCGGCGCCTTGAAGTTCTGGAATCGCGGGTTGAGGCGCGCCATGACCCGTCGCGTCCGGTCCTCCATCGCGGCGTCATCGAGGTTGCCGATGCTCGTCAACAGCTCTCGCCCCAGGAACACGTTGGCGGCCGCGTCCAGGTTGTCGGCCAGCGCGAGCGTCTGGTAGATGGTCTCGATGCCATAGGCCTTCGCATCGCGGGGGTTGCCGATGGAGGCGGGCTGGCCGTTGACGAAGATCCGTCCCGCGTCGGGTGGTCGCGCACCCGAGAGGGCCTTCATGAGCGTGGACTTGCCCGCGCCATTGCCACCCACGAGGCCGATGACCTCACCGGGGTAGACATCGACCGAGACGCCGTCCACGGCATGGACGCCGCCGAACGAGACACGGATGTCCTGCATCGTCACGGCCGCCACACCCGAGCGATCGATGGGCTCGCCAGGCTCGGGCGCAGCCGGGACGGGCTCCGGGGCCGGTCGGATCGCCGAGGCGCCACCGTCGTCGGTAGGCATCCCCATGTCACCGTCCCTCATCGTCGCCACCCCCGCAGCAGCTGGTCCAGGCCGACCGCCGCCACGAGCACGATCCCCACGGCGATGTCCTGCGACGGATTGTCGAACTTCATGAGCTGCATCCCCGAGACCAGCGACTGGATGATGAGCGCACCCAGCACCGCGCCCGGGATGGTGCCGATGCCGCCGGCGAACGATGTGCCACCGATGACCGCGGCGGCGATGACCGACAGCTCCGCGCCCGTGCCCAGGCCACTGACCGCCGACTGGAGACGGGCCGTGGAGATCACCGCGCTCACGGCGCACAGGATGCCCATGATCACGAAGGTCATGAGGATGACCCGCCGGGTGTTGATGCCCGACAGGACCGCGGCCTCCGGGTTGCCGCCGATGGCGAAGACATATCGCCCGAAGCGTCGCCGGTTGGTGATGACGGTCATGAGGACCGCCACGCCAAGGGCCATGAGCACCGGGTTGGCGATGCCCGTCGGGATGATGAGCCCGCCCGCCGGCTCCGTGATGCCGTGCTCGATGGCGTACTGGGTGGCGAGACGCGGCGGCCACGGATAGCTGTTGGCCACGGCCACGGCGCCCAGCACCACGACGCACCCGACGACACCGATGACCAGGTCCATGACCAGCGGGCGAGCCGGGAATCCGAAGCGCCGACGTCGACGCCTGCTGGCCACGATGCCCAGCACGATCGCGACACACACCACGATGCCGATGGCCCAGCTCACGGTGTCACCGACGGCGCCCTTGGGGCCGCCGCCGAGCAGTGTGAAGGTGGAATCGAGCGGCGAGATCGTGCGACCGGATGCGAGCACGAACGTGACGGCGCGCCACACCAGCAGACCGCCCAGGGTGACCACGAACGATGGGATGAGCACATAGGCCACGAGGAAGCCCTGGAGCAGGCCGACGAGACCGCCCAGCACGAGCCCGGCGATGACGGTGACGATCCACAGCCACCACAGGTCGAAGCCCAGCCCCAGCTGCTGCGGGATCCACTCCTGCTGCATCAGCGCCATGAACATGCCCGTGACGCCCAGCACCGAGCCCACCGACAGGTCGATGTTGCGGCTGACGATGATGAGCACCATGCCCGTGGCCATGACGGCCACCGAGGCGGTCTGGACCGACAGGTTCCACAGGTTGCGCGAGGACAGGAACTGGCCGTTGGTGCCGATGTTGAACAGCACCCAGATGATGACGAGCGCCCCGACCATGCCCAGCAGGCGCGTGTCGATCTCCGCGGCCCGGAGGAGCGAGCGGCGCTCGGTGGGTGCGTCGGGCGGCGGGGCCATGGGCGCGGACGCCGCAGCGTCAGTCATGGGGATGCCCCCGTGTGGCTGCCGGATACGAACGCACCCCGCGCCGCTGAGCGCGGCGCGGGGTGCGGGATCAGCTCGGGTGAGCCGTCAGGGGCAGGCTGCGACCGAACCGGCCGTGACACCCTGGCAGAGGGCTTCCTGGGTGATGACGCCCGCGTCGACCACCAGCTGGAGGTTCTCCTGGGTGATCGGCGTGGGGTCGAGGATGATCGAGGTCAGGGTGTCCTTGCCCTCTCGCTCGAACGGCGCGGTGCCGGCGAGCGCAGCGAGGTCGGGGTTGGCGGCGAGCGCCACGGCAGCCTCACCAGCGGCCGTGCCCAGCACCCGGGCGTCCTTCCACACGGACACGGTCTGGGTGCCCAGGGCCACGCGGTTGAGCGCGCCCGGGTCGCCGTCCTGGCCGGACACCGGGATGGTGCCTGCCATGCCGCGTGCCTCGAGGGCGGCGATCACACCACCGGCCATGCCGTCGTTCTCGGACAGCACCGCGTCGATCGCGTCGTCGACCGACGTGAGGCAGTTCTCCATGTTGGTCTGGGCGTTGGCCGGATCCCAGTTGTCGGTGTACATCTCGCAGGCCTCGGGGATCACGATCGCGCCGGACGCGACCGCTTCACCGATGACCTCCTCCATGCCGGCGCGCAGGAAGTCTGCATTGGCATCCGCCTGGTTGCCCTTGATGATCGCGTAGGAGCCCTCGGGCACGAGCGGGAAGATCGTCTCCGCCATGATGCGGCCGACGCCCA
>CAZYTQ010000074.1:8085-16644 GCA_964650135.1 uncultured Anaerolineaceae bacterium
GGTAGAGCGTGCCCGGGTTCTCGCTGAGGCGATCGTAGGCCACCACCGGGATGCCCTGGTCGAGCGCGCTCTGGACCGCCGGCAGGATGGCGGTGCCGTCCTGGGCCAGGATGATCAGCGCGTCCGCGCCCTGGGTGATCAGCTGGTCGACATCGGCGAGCTGCTGCTCCGCCGAGGACGCCGCGTCCGTCTCGATGTAGCTCGCGCCGGCGGCCTCGACCGCGGCCACGATGGCCGGCTTGTCGAACGCGGCCCAGCGGGGCTCGTTGAAGTTGTTCCACGAGACGCCGACGGTGATCCCGTCGCCTGCCGCAGGCGACTGTGCGCCGGCGATGCTCGGCACCATGGCCACGCCGAGCGCGAGCATGGTGATACCGGCGCCAGCCCAGCGCCGCTTGTACGTGTGCATCCAGGACCTCCTCAAGGAACCGTTGGTCGGAACCCCCCGACAACGGATTACCGCACGTCCTCGGCAGGGTGTCAAGTCGGCGGCGAGCGGGTCCCGGGTCAGGCGCCGGCGAAGGTCAGGATGGTGTCGGGCCGCAGCAGGAAGGGCGGCAGGCAGGCAGGGATGTTGGACAGCGGCAGGACCTCGGGTGCGAGCGCGATGCCCAGTCGCTCGTCCATGAACGCACGGCGTGCCTGGATGCGTCTCCACGCCCCTGGGTAGCGCGCGGCGAGCTCGTCGCGAAGGGCCTCGTCGGCGAGCGCGATGCCATCCTCGATGTTGCTCGTGAAGTACTCGGTGCCCGTCGCCGGGATGATGTCGACCTGCATCACCATGCCCGAGCGAAGGGGCACCTGTGAACCCGGCCCCACAGGGCTGGCCACCCACTCATCGAGGTGGAGCAGGTGGCCCGGGTTGAGGAAGATGCCGAAGAACGGGTCGCCCAGGTGCTCGTCGATGATGGCCTGGAGCGCACCCCCGGGCAGACCCAGCCGAAGTGCCCGGTACCACGCGGCGACCGCCTCGAAGTACGGTCGCACCAGCCGCTCCACGTAGTCCCCGATGGCCGGCGGAAGGCCCGACGCATCCTCGGTCACGAAGCCCGCCCGGCAGGTGAGCGCGCCCCAGATGCCGAAGGCCGTCGTGAACCGGTCACCACGCTCGATGGGTCGGTCGGTGGGGCTCAGCAGGCCGAGGCTGGCGCGGGGCCCAGCCGAGAGCATGGTGTGGCAGGAGAGCGGAGAGCCGTCCCAGCGCAGCAGTCGGATCGCGTCCTGCTCGGTCATGCCCGGACGGATCCCCTCGAGGACACGTCTCACGCCATCCGAGGTCTGGCACGAGGCGTGTTCGAACACCGCGATCTGGTCCGCGTCGTTGGTCGTCCGGAGACCGTCCGCGGCGTCGATGAGGAGACTCGTCGCGTTGCGCACGCTGCCGGATGGGCCGACCAAGGCACGCAGCCGGTCGACCAGGTACGAGGGTGCGTCGCTCCACGTGGCATCGCGGTAGGTCTTCCAGCCGATGACGCCCACCGTCGCTCCCGCCACGATGCCCTCCTCGGCCAGGATCGTGTCCAGGTCGCGTGAGCGGTCACGGGGCTGGTCGGGCAGGCTCAGGTCCTGGACCAGGTGACGACGCATCGGCAGCGGTGCGGCACCGGCCATACCCCAGCACTCGTTGCCCACCAGGATGGCCGGCTCCTGGTCGCCACCCGCGATGAGCAGGGCCTCCTCGAAGCGCGGGTCGAAGCCGGTCAGGAAGCGCAGGTTGGGGCTGTGCTCGCGGTCGGCGTAGACCACGAGACGCTCGAATCCCTGCTCGCGGGCCCGCGCGACGAGCGCCTGGAGACGCGTGGCGTAGGTGGCGTCGGGCAGCTGCGGCAGCGTGTCGGGCATGCCGATGTCGGGCATGCCGATGTTGGCCAGGCGGGCGTGCTGGGTGGTCATGACGCGATCATGGCAGCGCCGATCACGGCTGTCCGGATGCGGCTGGTGTGGTGACGCTCGGCACGTCCGCGGCGGCGGCCGAGGGCAGGATGCGTGACAGCCCGAAGGCCAGCCCGGGCGCGCTGAACGGCCCGATGCTCACCCAGCGCACGACCCCGTCGGCATCGATGAAGTAGGTCTGCGGCACGCCCACGCCCAGGTAGTCGCGCCACGTCGTCTCGTCGGGGTCGAGGAGCATCGGCCAGGTCGCGCCCTGGGACTCGGCGAAGGCTCTGGCGGAGGTCGTGCTGTCCCGCCGGATGATGCCCAGCACCGCCAGGCCGTCGTCGCGATGCTCGCCGTACGCGCCCACCAGAATCGGGAACTCGTCGCGGCAGGGGACGCACCAGCTGGCCCAGAAGTTGAGGACCACCGGGGTGCCGCGGAAGTCCGCGAGGCTGACCGTGGCCCCATCGAGGTCCGTGAGTGTGAATGCCGGTGCGGGCTTGCCCATGAGCGGTGAGCCGCCCACGGTGATCCCGGAGGGGTCGGCCGCGCCACCCGACGGTGGCGTGCCGCCGGGTGTGGAGCCGAGTGGCACGACCAGGAGCACTGCCCCCACCACGAGCGCGCCGATGGCCGCCAGGACGACCCACGGACGGCGGCGCATCGAGGGTGGAGCGGACGGAGGCAGGTCTGCGGACGGAGGCAGGTCTGCGGACGGGGGGAGGTCTGCGGACGAGGCGGCGGGTGGCAGCGTGGGTGGCGCGACCGAGGGCTGGCTCATGGTCGTGACACGTGACCGGGCCGGCTCCGGTCAGGACGCCGGCGGTGGCGGCGGCGCCTCCCGGACCAGGACGGTGCCCACCATGGGCGGGTGGATCGTGCAATGGAAGCTGTACTCGCCGGCCGCGAGCGGTGGCAGCTGGTAGTCGATGCTCGCGACACCCGTGATCTCCTCGCCATCGAACAGCCATCCGTCGGCGTCCGCTGGGTCGGCGATGGCCACGTCATGGGGGACACCCGCCTGGTCGTTCTGGAACGTGAGCGTGACGGGCGTGTCCGCCGGGATGACGATGCGTGCCTGGTCGAAGTGGGTCGCGGCCGAGGCGGACAGGAAGGGCGTGAGCGTGACCGGGGGGCCGCCTTCCTCGGTGGTCTGCTCGGGGATGAGCGACAGCATCCAGGGGGCGAGCGTGAGCAGCACGACCGCCACACCGATGGCACCGAAGAGCGGCGCCGCCCAGCCCGGGAACACCCGCACCGGATCCCGCTCGATGTACCCGTGACCGCCGGCCTCGACATCCGCGAGCTCCCGGTTGGCGTCTCGATACCAGCCGAGGGCGGCCGCGACGGCCATCAGCAGGCCGCCCAGGATGAGCAGCGGACCCAGGACGAGGCCGAGGAAGATGAACAGCAGGCCGATGGGCGCGAGGAAGGGCCAGGCGCTGGGGCCCGGCAGGTGGACGCCCTCGGGGATGACCAGTTCGGTGGGTCGACCGTCGGCGACCGCCAGGGTGCTCGGTCCGCTGCCGTGGGCGTCCATCTGGTCGTACTCGCGGTTGGCATCCAGATACCAGCCGAACGCGGCACCCACGGCGATGGCACCGCCCAGGAGCGCGAGCGGGAGGTTGATGAACAGCCCATCGCCACCACCGATCGCCAGCGCCACGAACACCAGGAGCAGGCCGATGGGCGCGATGAACGGCCAGATCGACGGAGCGGGCAGGTGGACGCCATCGGGCACGGGTCCGGCCGGCAGGGGCGCGGGCACCCGGGAGCGGTTGATCGCCGCGTTGCGCCGCCACATCCAGGCGATACCCAGGACGGCCAGCGGCAGCAGCCCGAACAACAGCAGCAGCGGGATGTACTGGAGCAGGGTGTCCCAGGCCGGCGTGACGAACCGGCTCAGGAGGTCGAGGACCTGATCCCAGGGATCCATGTGTTCCCGTCAGCCCCGAGAGCGTGTGCCGATGGTCACAGCTCGCGCGAGCCCTTGACCATCACGGCGAAGCCGAAGGCCATGGCCACGCCCGTGAGCAGGAGCATGATCACGCCCGTGAGGTCGATGGTCGTGCCGGTCCCCTGGACCACGAAGTAGATGGTCCCCACGATGACGAAGAACGCGCCGAGGAGCAGGGTACGTCGCCAATCCACGTCGGTCTCCTAACGCAGCACGTAGATGGTGAGGAACAGGAAGATCCAGACCACGTCCACGAAGTGCCAGTAGTAGTGGACGGCTTCCACCGCCACGTGGTGCTCGGACGAGAACTGACCGCGCAGACCACGTGCCAGGACCACCGCGATACCCACGATGCCACCCAGCACGTGCGCCCCATGGAAGCCGGTCATGACATAGAACAGGGAGCCGTACACGCCGCTGTTCACCCCGAAGTCGTCATGGCTGACGAGCGTGTAGTACTCGTACATCATCAGCCCGAGGAACGTCACGCCCAGGATGAGCGTGACCAGGAGGCCCCGGTTCATGCCCGTCCGGTCGCCCTTGCGGATGCGACCCGTCGCCCACTGCATCGTGAGCGAGCTGGTCACGAGGATGAGCGTGATGAGCACGGAGATGCCGAGGCCGAACAGGCCTGATCCCTCCCAGCTGATGAACTCGGTGCCCTCCGGCGGCCACACCGGCGCGGTCGCCCGCACGTTGAAGTAGACGCCGAACAGGGCCGCGAAGAACATGATCTCGCTGGCGATGAACAGGAGCATCCCCATGAGCGCGGGGTCCATGCCCCGACGGTGATGCGCCTCGGGCGACTCCACGGGGTGACCCGTCACGGGCTCGATGGCGGTGCTCATTCGGCGGTCCCGGCCGACAGGGCCTGTGGTGCGGCGGCGGGCGCATGGCCGGCACCACCGTGCTTGCGGTCGAACACCGGCCGCTCGGAGCGGATCGGTGGCAGATGGTCGAAGTTGTAGACCGGTGGCGGGCTCGTGGTCGCCCACTCGAGGGTGTAGCCGTCCCACGGGTCGTCACCCGCGGTGACCGGACCCCGCAGCGTCGTGAACACGTTCCACATGAACGGCAGCACGGATGCGGCGATGCAGAACGCGCCGATGGTGGACAGGAAGTTGAGCTCGGCCCAGCCCGCGTTCGCGGAGTAGTCCGCGACGCGCCGGATCATGCCGTCCAGGCCCAGCATGTGCTGGGGGAAGAAGGTCAGGTTGGTGCCGATGAACAGCAGCCAGAACTGGACCTTCCCGGAGCGCTCGTTGAGACGCCGGCCGGTCATCTTGGGGAACCAGTAGAAGAGCGCTGCGAAGATGGAGAACATCGCACCGGCGACGAGCACGTAGTGGATGTGCGAGACGACCCAGTACGTGTCCTGGACCATGAAGTCGAAGGGCACCACGGCGAGGAACGCACCGTCCAAGCCGCCGATGAGGAACAGCGCGATGAAGCCGCACGCGTACAGCATGGGTGTGTCGAAGGTCAGCTTGCCGTGCCACATGGTGGCTAGCCAGTTGAAGAACTTGATGCCGGTCGGCACCGCGATGAGGAACGTGAAGAAACTGAAGAAGGGCAGATAGACCGCACCCGTCGTGAACATGTGGTGTGCCCAGACCGTGAAGCCGAGCGCACCGATGGACGCGGTGGCGAACACGAAGGCGCGATACCCGAAGAGTGGCTTGCGTGAGAACACCGGGACGATCTCGCTGATGATGCCGAACGCCGGCAGGATCAGGATGTAGACCTCCGGGTGGCCGAAGAACCAGAACACGTGCTGCCACAGGATGGGGTTGCCACCCAGGGCGGGCTCGAAGAAGCCGCCGCCATAGTTCCGGTCGATGAAGATCATCACGAGGCCCGCGGTGACCACGGGCACGGAGAACAGCAGCAGGACCGCCGTCACCAGCTGCGCCCAGCAGAACATGGGCATCCGCAGCAGGGTCATGCCCGGTGCGCGGAGCCGGAAGATGGTCACCAGGAAGTTGATGGACCCGAGGATGGACGAGATGCCCGTCATGATCAGGCCGAGCACCATCAGGTCCACACCCGTCTCGGGCTGGCGCGTGGAGAGGGGCGCGTAGAGCGTCCAGCCGGTGGGTGAGCCACCGAACAGGAACGACATCTCGATGATGATCGCACCGGCCAGGAACACCCAGAAGGAGAGTGCGTTCACACGCGGGAAGGCCATGTCCGCCGCACCCACCTGGATGGGCACGATGTAGTTCCCGATGCCCGTGAACATGGGCATCACGAACAGGAAGATCATGTTGATGGCGTGCAGCCCGAAGACGCTGTTGTACTGCTCCGCCGTCACGAACTGGAGGCCCGGTGCCGCCAGCTCCGAGCGGATCACGAGGGCCAGCATGCCGCCGATGAGGAAGCACACGAAGGCCGAGACCATGTACATGATCCCGATCTTCTTGTGGTCCACCGTGGTGATCCACTCGTAGATCGAGGAGCGTTGGTATGCCCCGGGGCGCGGGAGGGTGGTGGTTGCCATTACCGAGCCTCGTCTACTGGAGCGTGAGCGTGCCGGTCATGTTGGCGTGCACGCTGCAATAGAAGGTGTATGTCCCGGCCGGGATGGGCGGTGTCGTGTAGACGGCCTTCTGGCCGGGGCCGGCGATGGGCAGGCCGATCCAGTCCGAGCCGTCGGGGTTGGCGGCCCGGATGGCCACGTTGTGAGGCGCCGCGACATCCGGGTTGTCCAGCTGGATGGTCAGCGGGGTGTCCGCGAGGCCGGTGAGGTCGGCGGGTTCATAGCCCTCGTTGACGCCGATGGAGGCCACCTGGAGGACGGAGCCGGCGGGGCCGCCGCTGGGCACCGGCGGCGGCGTCTCGGCCGCCTTCGCCTGCTCGTCCGCGACCCATTGGTCGAACGTGTCACGGTCCACGGCGCGGACCGTGAAGTACATCGCGTCGTGGGCGAGCCCGCAGAACTCGGCGCACTGGCCGCCGAAGGTGCCCTCCTCCTCGATGGTCACCTCGAACTGGTTGGTGCGACCCGGCACGACGTCCAGCTTCCGGAAGAACTGCGGCACATAGAACGAGTGGATGACGTCCAGCGCCTCCAGCCGGATGAGGATGGGCTCCCCGACGGGCACCACCATCTCGGGCCCCTGGTTGCCGGCACCGGTGAAGGACAGCTGCTGGGTGGGGTAGTCGAACGTCCACTGCCATTGGAAGCCGGTGACGTCCACGGTCACGCCAGGTTCGTCGGAGGTGGCCTCCACGTCCATGAGCACCGACGTGGACACGACGAACAGGATGGTCACGATGAGTGCCGGGATCGCCGTCCAGACGACCTCCAGGAGGTTGTTGCCGTGGGTCTGGGCGGGCAGCACGTCGTCGCCCTTGCGTCGCCGGAAGCGCAGCGCGATGACCAGCAGCAGTCCTTCCACGAGGACGAACACGATCACCGCGATGATGAAGATGGGCATGTACAGGTCGACCGCCGCACGGCCTTCCTGTGTGACGACATGCCCGGGCAGCAGGCCCGGCGGGCCGCTGTCGCTGGTGGGACGGTCGTCCGTGCGCGTGGCGCAGGCTGTCAGAAGAAGCACTGCCAGGAGGGCGACACCGATGATCGACGATCGTCGGAGCGCGGCGCGGGCAGCTCTGGTGACGCGCAAGGACCTTCCTCGTGCTCCGTGGTGGGTTCCGGGACCCGCCTATGATACGGCGTGATGTCCCGTCTCGTGGGGTCGCGGAGGGTGGTGACGACCCTGGCCGCGGGTCTCCTGCTGCCGATGCTGTCGCGCCCGGCATCCGCCCATGGCGTGGCAGAGGGGCCGCCGGACCCGGCCATGGTGCTCACGGGCTGGTCGTTCGACATCGAGGTCTGGCTGCCGGTCCTGCTCGCGGCGTGGGGCTACCTCGTGCTCGTGCGCTCGGTGGACAGGGCGCATCCGACGAACCCGGTGCCGCGTCGGCGGGTGTGGTGCTGGATGGCCGGCCTCGGGGTGCTGCTGGTGGCGACCCAGTCGGTCATCGGCCGGTACGACACGACCCTCTTCACGTTCCACATGGTCCAGCACCTCCTGCTGACCATGGTCGCGGCACCGCTCCTGCTGCTCGGCGCGCCAATCACCCTGGTGCTCCGTGCGGCGTCCCCCGAGGTCCGGGGCCGCTGGATCCTGCCCCTGCTCCACTCGCGGCTGGTGGCGGTCCTGGGCAACCCCATCGTGGCCTGGACCCAGTTCGCCGTCGTGATGTGGGCGAGCCACTTCACCTCGCTGTTCGATGCCGCGCTCGAGGACCCGATCGTCCATCTGCTCGAGCACATGATCTATCTCGGCTCGGCGCTGCTCTTCTGGTGGCCCGTGGTGGGCGTCGATCCGGCGCCGAGGCGGTTGTCCCACCCGATGCGTATCGGCTACCTGCTCGTGGGCATGCCGTTCAGCTCGTTCCTGGGACTCGCCATCTTCTCCGCGACCGGCGTGCTGTACCAGCACTACGCGACCCTCCAGCGGGATTGGGGTCAGACGCCGCTGGTGGACCAGCAGTGGGCCGGCGGCATCATGTGGGCCGGTGGTGACCTCGTGTTCTTCCTCGCGATGGTCCTCGCGATCGGTGCGTGGCTGCGCGCGGAGGAGGCCGAGGGCCGGCGCATCGATTCCATCCTCGACCGCGAGCGCGCCGGAGGGCCGCGGCAGGACCCGGGCTGAACGGCGGGCCGTGCCCTGGTGGCGGGCCGTGCCCTGGTGGCGGGCCGTGCCCTGGTG
>CAZYTQ010000075.1:0-7866 GCA_964650135.1 uncultured Anaerolineaceae bacterium
GCCGATGGTCGTGACCACGCCCTCCAGCGGGGCGATCATCGGCACGGATGCCGCGGTGGTCAAGGTGGGCGGCATCGGCTACCGGGTGTGGTGCGGGCCACCCACGCTCGCGGCCCTGACGGTCGGGCGGACCGTGGAGCTGCACATCCACCACCTGGTGCGCGAGGACCTCCAGGCGCTGTATGGCTTCCGGACGCCCGGGGAGCTGGCCTGCTTCGAGCTGCTCACGACGGTGTCGGGCGTCGGCCCCAAGGTGGGCCTGGCCATCGTCTCGTCACGCCCGGTGGCCGACCTGCAGCTCGCCATCCTCCAGGGCGACGAGGCGGTGCTCACCGCCGTGTCCGGGGTGGGCAAGCGCCTTGCGGGCCGTATCGTGCTGGAGCTGCGCGAGAAGGTCGCCGCGGGTGGCGCGATCGCGGCCGGCGCGGCGACGCCAGGCACCGTAGGCTCGTCCGAGACCGAGGTCATGGGCGCGCTCCAGGCGCTCGGCTACACGGCCGGGGAGGCACGCGACGCGGCACGCCAGGCGGTCGCGGCGCTGCCCGCGGCCGCTGGCCTCGAGGATCGGGTCAAGGCCGCCCTGGGGATGTTGCGTCGCGACTAGGCCCGGCCGCCCGACAGGTGGGTCAGGGCGTCCCGGTCACGGGCGTCGCGAGGACCAGTCCGCGGGTGAGGAAGCCATCGGCGTCGAGCGCCCGCGCCACGAGGCCGTCCGCGACCAGCCAGCCAGGTGTCATGTCCGACCAGTCCCGCGGGGTGTCGCGTCCCGGCGCGGCGCCGGCGGCGTCGAGGGTCCGCCAGTCGAGCCCGTTGGTCGAGACCGCGAGCCCGGCTCGGACATCCATGGCCAGGATGCCGGTGCCATCCGACGCGATGGGACGGAAGGCCGTCGCAGGGTCCACCGCGACCGGCGCCCAGGACCGCCCATCCGTCGATGTCCAGAGCTGCGGATACGCGACCGTGGCGGGGTCCTTGCCGCCGATCGGTCCGCCCGCGTCGATCGCCACGAGCCCATCCTGCCCCGCGTGGACCGCGCCCAGCTGGGCGCCCCACCCCGACGCCCCGGCCGCGAGCGTCGCGCGCTGCCAGGTCACCCCGTCCGTTGACCACCAGGCCGCCGGCCGCGTCTCGTCGATGCCCCAGCCGTCGGCGCAACACTGGAGCTCGTGACCACCGGTCATGCCGGTCACGACCCAGCCGCCCGAGAACGGTGCGACCCCCATCAGGTGGGCATCGGCGAACAGGTCCGACGACAGCACCTGCGCCTCCCAGGCGAGCCCATCCGACGACTGCCAGATGGCGGGTGTCGACCATCCCTGGTCGCCGACCGCCAGCACCATCCCGTGACCATGGGCAGCGTCCGTGACGTTGCCCGCACCCAGCGAGTCCGGACCCGTCAGCTCCTCCCAGGCACGCCCGTCGGTGGACGTCCAGGCCAGGATCGCCGGCACCTCACAGGGGTCCTGGAGCGGACCGCCACAGGTCACCGGATGCGATCGACCCAGCGCCACCAGGAGCGACGGGAGCGCGACGATGCCGCCCAGCGTCGAGGTCCCCTTCGGGCCACCCGCCGTGACATCACGCGACCACGTCGACAGGTCCCCGGAGGACCAGATGGCGGCCTGCTGGCGGCCACTCCCATCGAGCGCATCCGCCCCGACCAGCACATAGCCATCGGGCCAGCTCGCCACGTCGGCGACCTCGGTGGCCGCGGGGAGTGATCCGGCCGCTGACCACGAGACCCCGGTCCAGGTCGCGAGATCCCCGGCCGCCAACGACGGTGACTGGGCGAGCACCGGCGACACCGGGCCTGACGCCGCAGCCAGCACAGCGCCCACGAACAGCACCATCCCCGCGTTCCGCATCATGGGACTCCTTCCGCGTCGTCGACCGGACGACCGGACGCACCGGCGCTCGAGGCCCGGTCTCGTCGCCGGTGAGCGACCGGGGACGGGGCCTCGTCGCGTCCACGCTGATGCCATGCCGGACCGCCCGGAAGTGCCGTGGGTCACCCAGCGAGGGGCCACCGGTCACAGCGCCGAGCCCGGCCGCAGCAACGGTAGAACATCCGTTCACATCCGACTGGCGGTCGTGCTATCCTCCGGATCCATGGAGGAACCCCGCTTCGCAGCGGCCGGCGCGCTGATCGATGAGGACGTCACGGAGACGAGCCTCCGTCCGCACCACCTCACCGAGTACATCGGACAGGCGACCGTCAAGGACAACCTGGCCATCCTGCTGGAGGCCGCCAAGCGGCGCGGCGAGGCAGCCGACCATGTGCTGCTGTACGGCCCGCCAGGCCTGGGCAAGACGACGCTCGCGAACATCGTGGCGCGCGAGCTGGGTGTGGATATCCGGCCCACGAGCGGCCCCGCGATCGAGCGGCCCGGCGACCTGGCTGCGCTCCTGACGGGTCTCGAGGAGCGCTCGGTCCTGTTCATCGACGAGATCCATCGCCTGTCACACGCGGTGGAGGAGATCCTCTACCCGGCGATGGAGGACCTCGCCATCGACGTGATGATCGGCCGAGGGCCCAGCGCCCGTAGCCTGCGCCTGACGCTCAAGCCGTTCACGGTCATCGGTGCCACGACACGCGCCGGCCGCATCAGCGCGCCGCTCCGCGATCGCTTCGGGGCCGTGTACCGCCTGGAGTACTACACGGAGGCGGAGCTCGCCGAGATCGTGCGCCGCTCGGCGGGCATCCTGGACGTCGCCATCGAGCCGGATGCGATCATCGCCATCGCCCGTCGGGGACGGGGCACGCCACGCATCGTCAACCGGCTCCTGCGACGCGTGCGCGACCATGCGGAGGTGCTGGGAGATGGCCGCATCACCGCGCACCAGGCAGAGGCCGCGATGGTCGCCATGGACATCGATGACCAGGGCCTGGACACGACGGACCGGCGGCTGCTGGCCGCGATCGTCCAGAAGTTCGCCTCGGGGCCCGTGGGCGCGGCCGCCATCGCGGCGGTCATCGGCGAGGAGCCGGACACCATCGAGGACGTGTACGAACCGTACCTGCTCCAGCTGGGCTTCCTCGACCGGACGCCCCAGGGCAGGGTGGCGACCGAGCGTGCCCGCGAGCATCTCGCGCGCCGAGGCTATGACGTGCCCCCACCCCGACGCATCGAGCGCATCGACCCGGGACTCTGGGACGGCGTCACGGCGGAGGGCCGGACGGCCAGCGAGGCGACGCCATGACGGACATCCTGCCGCCCGCCCCGATGGCCCCGGGCTCCCAGGTCGCCGGCTCGGTCATGACCGGCTCGGCGATGGCCATCACAACGACCGGGCTCACCAAGCGCTACGGAGCACGGGTGGCGGTCGAAGGGCTGGCGCTCCACGTGCCCCGGGGCCGGGTGTATGGCTTCCTCGGCCCCAACGGCTCCGGCAAGACCACCACGCTGCGGATGCTGACCGGGCTCATCCGGCCGACCTCGGGCAGCATCGAGGTGCTCGGCGAGCCCTATTCCTGGCGTGACCGGGACCGTCTCGCGCGTACCGGATCGCTCATCGAGATGCCCGCCTTCTATCCGTACCTGTCCGGCCGGGACAACCTGCGGGTCTTCGGCGCGACGGGGCCCTCGGCGGCGCGCTCGCGTCCGGACGAGGTGCTGGAGGTGGTCGGGCTCGCGGACCGGGGCGGCGACAAGGTGCGCACCTACTCCCTGGGCATGCGGCAGCGGCTGGGCATCGCCGTCGCCCTGCTGTCGGACCCCGAGCTGCTGATGCTCGACGAGCCTGCCAACGGCCTCGACCCGGCCGGGATCGTGGCCATGCGCGAGCTGTTGCGCTTCCTCACCGGTCAGGGCAAGACCGTGCTGGTGTCCAGCCACATCCTGCCCGAGGTCCAGCAGCTCGCCGACGTGGTGGGCATCATCGACCGTGGGCGACTGGTCCGCGAGGGCACCCTCGAGGACCTCCTCGCGAACGGCGCGCAGGTGCGGGTCCAGGTGCGTCCGGACGAGGTCCCGGCCGCGCTCCAGGCACTGGCGGCGCTGGGCGTGCCGCTGGAGCCCGATGCCCCCGACGCGCCGACCGCCGGTCGCATCACGGTGCGCATCGGGGGCGACCAGGCCGCGCTCGTCAACCGGACCCTCGCCGAGCGGGGTGTCTTCGCGAGCGCCGTGACGACCACCACGGACCTCGAGTCGGTGTTCCTCGAGCTCACCCGGGGCGTGGGCATGGAGACCCCCCACGACGACCGCGTCGGCCCGCCCGCCGGCTGGGGCCAGCCCGGAGCAGCATCGTGATCCGGCTCGTCGGAGCGGAGCTGCTCAAGCTGCGCAAGCGCTGGGCCTCGTACATCGTGCTGGGTGTCCTGGTCGGGCTCATGGCGCTCATCTATCTCCTGATCGGCCTCGCCTCTCCGCGTGGCGGCGGCAACCTGGTGCTGCGCTTCCCGGACGCCTACGCGGTCATCAACCAGCTGGTGTTCGGGCTCGGCAGCCTGCTCGCGGTCTCGTACGCGGCCGCCATCGGTGGCGCCGATTGGACCTGGGGCGTGCTGCGGGTCATCGTGGCGCGTGGGGAAGGCCGGTCCCGGTATGTGCTCGCCAAGGCCGCCGGTATCGGCATCGTCCTCGTCATCGGGGTGCTCATCGCGTATGCCGCGGGGATCGCGCTGACCGCCATGGCCGCCGGCATCGGCGGCAGCTCGATGGGCGCGCCCTTCAGCCCCGCCGGCGTGGACACGCTGACCCGGTCGCTGCTGTTCGGCAGCATCGTGCTGCTCCAGCGGGCAGCCATCGGCTACGCGGTGGCGGTGCTCACGCGCAGCCAGGTGGCGGGTGTGGTGGTGGGCATCATCCTGTACCTCGGCGAGTCCATCCTGGCCACCGTGCTGACCGTCATGACCATCGGCGCGGGTGGGTTCGGCAGCGGCATCCAGCGTGAGACGCAGTGGTTCCAGTACCTGCCCTTCAGCATCGGCGACAGTGTCATGAACGCGGCCGCGACCTCCCTGCCGGGCGACCTCGGGGACGCGCTGCTCCGGCCGGTCGAGCTGGGGCCCGCGCTCGTGGTCACGGCCGTCTACCTGGTCGTGGCGCTGGCCGTGGCGGCGCTGGCCACCGAACGCGCCGAGATCGCATGAGCCTCATGACCGCCGATGCGCGCGTGCTGCCCGATCGGCCCGTCGGCTTCCGGGTCACCACACCGCCACCCATGGACGGCTCGACGCGTGCCCGCGCCGGGACCCTGTCGACACCCCACGGCGAGGTGGAGACGCCCGTGTTCATGCCGGTCGGCACGAACGCGACGGTCAAGGCGCTCGATCCGGACGATCTCCACGAGATCGGCGCGCCCATCATCCTGTCCAACACGTACCACCTGGCGCTGCGACCGGGTCACGAGCGCATCGCGCGGCTCGGCGGGCTCCATGCGTTCATGGGCTGGGACGGCGCCATCCTCACGGACTCGGGGGGGTTCCAGGTGGTGAGCCTCGGCAGCATGCGGCGCATCAGCGAGGACGGCGCCACCTTCCGGTCGCATCTGGACGGGTCGGTGCAGCACTTCACACCCGAGCACGCCATCGCGGTCCAGGAGGCGCTCGGGTCGGACATCGCGGTGTGCTTCGACCAGCCCGTGCCACCACACGCCTCGGGGCGTGCCGAGGTCGCGGACGCCACGGCGCGCACCCATCGGTGGGCGGAGCGCTGCCTGGCCGCCCACACGCGGCCCGACCAGGCGCTGTTCGGCATCATCCAGGGCGGGCTCGAACCGGACCTGCGCGCCGACTCCACCCGCTTCTTGGCCGGGTTGCCGTTCGACGGGCTGTGCATCGGCGGGCTGGCCGGCGACGAGAGCCCAGAGGAGCGCCGTGCGGCGCTGGACGTGGTGGTGCCGCTGCTCGCCGACGACCCGCGTGTCCGGTATCTCATGGGACTCGGCTCGCCGCTCGACCTGCTCGACGCCGTGGACGCGGGTGTGGACATGTTCGACTCGGTGCTGCCCGCGCGTGTCGCTCGGAACGCGAGCCTGTGGGTCCCCGAGGGCCGGCTCAACCTGCGCAACGCCCGCTTCCTCGACGATCCACGTCCGGTCCAGGCGGGCTGTCGCTGCCGTCTGTGCCGGGGCTTCTCGCGGGCCTATCTCGCGCACCTGTTCCGCGCCGGCGAGCTGCTGGCCTATCGGCTCGCGACTTGTCACAACCTGACCTTCCTCATAGACTTCATGGCCGGGGTCCGGGCCAGCATCCGCGCCGGGACCTTCCCACGACTGGTGCGCGATGAGCGCGCTCGTCGGGCTGCCATCGATCCATCCGGGATGAGCGATCCCATCCGTGACACGCGAGCTGGCACGGATGCCGCATAAGGTCCGGATACGTCGGATGGAAGGAAGCGTGAAGTCGCGCCGGCCATACTGGGCGGCGCCATGTGGAGGCACGAACGACCATGGCAGGCAGAGTCCCCGCCCGCCGAGAGACCAAGAAGAAGCCGAAGGCCGCACCCAGCAAGCCCCGGCTCGAGTCGCTGCTCGACTCGCCCCCGCAATCCGTCGAGGTGATCAAGCCGAAGCGGAAGCCGCGGACGGAGAAGGAAGAGAGCAGCGAGGAGTAGCCCGGAGCACGCAGATGGCGGTCGTTCGGTGACAGCCTCGAAGGAGGAAGGGCCATGAGCATCACCGGAGCCGCCACCAACGCACCGGAGCGCAACGGCACGGATCGCGCCGCGGACCGGGCAGCCGGCGAGCGGGGCAAGGCGGTGGACGCCGCCATCCTGTCCATCGAGAAGCAGTTCGGGCGTGGCTCGATCATGCGTCTCGGCTCGTCCGACCGGCAGGCGGTGGACGCCATCCCCACCGGCTCCATCGCGCTGGACCTGGCGCTCGGCGTGGGCGGCATCCCGCGCGGTCGCATGACCGAGGTCTTCGGACCCGAATCGTCGGGCAAGACCACCCTCTGCCAGCACGTGCTCGCCGAAGCCCAGCGACGGGGCGGCGTGGTGGCGTTCATCGACGTGGAGCACGCGCTCGACCCGCAGTACGCGCGAGCCTGCGGCGTCAACGTGGATGAGCTCCTCGTGAGCCAGCCGGACACCGGTGAGCAGGCCCTCGAGATCACCGAGACCCTCATCCGCTCGGGCGGCATCGACTGTGTCGTGCTGGACTCGGTCGCGGCGCTCGTGCCACGTGCCGAGATCGAGGGCGAGATGGGCGACTCGTTCGTGGGCATCCAGGCGCGGCTCATGAGCCAGGCGCTGCGCAAGCTGACGGGTGCCGTGAGCCGCTCCAACACGGCGCTCGTGTTCACCAACCAGCTGCGCGAGAAGATCGGCGTCATGTTCGGCAATCCCGAGACCACGCCCGGTGGTCGCGCGCTCAAGTTCTACGCCAGCGTGCGTCTCGACATCCGGCGCATCGAGACCATCAAGTCGGGCACCGATTCGATCGGCAGCCGGGTGCGCGTCAAGGTCGTCAAGAACAAGGTCGCGGCGCCCTTCCGGGTCGCCGAGTTCGACGTCATGTATGGCGAGGGCATCTCGCGCGAGGGCGGGCTGCTGGACGTGGGCGTGGCGTCCTCCGTCGTGACCAAGACGGGTGCCTGGTTCACGTACGGCGAGACCCGGCTCGGCCAGGGACGAGAGCAGTCCAAGGAGTTCCTGCGCTCCAACCGGGACGTGTCCCAGCAGCTGGAGCAGGAGATCCGCGGCAAGGTCGCGACCATCGAGGTCCCCATCGAGGGAATCGCCGAGGCCGAGTAGGCCAGCGGACGGGGTCGGGGCTCGCGGATGGCACGCATCGCGCGTACCGCCGCCGAAGCGGCAGCGCGCCGCGAGGCGCGGCGTCTTCTTCGTGCCGAATCCGCCGAGGATGATCGGCGGCCGCGGGCGCTGCACCGGCTTCGGCAGGCCCGGAGAGTCGACG
>CAZYTQ010000075.1:7876-16451 GCA_964650135.1 uncultured Anaerolineaceae bacterium
CCTGACGCCGTCATGGCCGCGGCAGCCGGCCTCCTCGCAGCCCGACCGCGGACCGTGACGGACACCCGCACACGCCTTGCCACCATGGGCTTCCCATCGGGGTTGGTCGACCAGGCGATCGAGCGGCTCGTCACCTTGGGCTATCTGGATGACGTCCGGTACGCCACGGCCTGGATCGAGTCACGTGACCGATCGCGGCCACGTGGAGCGGCCGTGCTCCGCCAGGAGCTGCGTCGCAAGGGCGTCGAGCCATCCGTCATCGAGCAGGCGCTCGGTGAGCGCGCCGTGGAGGGGGCCGGCGTCGTCGGTCCGGCCCATGTCGCGGCTCCGCCCGGCGCCTCCCGACCGGACGTCACGCGTGCCGCGGACACTGCTGCGGCACGACGTCTCCTCGAGCGGCGGTCAGCGGCGCTCCGGCGGGAGCCCGACCCCCGTAAGCGACGCCAGAAGGCATATGGGCTGCTCGCCCGCAACGGCTTCGACCCGGGTGTCTGTGCCGAGGTCGCACGATCGATCGGCGACCGCGACGAGGATCCCCCGGAGGACGCATAGCCCGGCCCACCACGAGGCACCACGAGGTCCGCTGCGACCACATGACACCGCTCGCCGGCGACACCTGACGCAGACCGCGGAGCCCTCGGCTGTCCGTCACCGCAAGGGTCCGGTGGTGGGTGCGCGGTTTGCGTGACCGGTCGTTCCGGGATAGGCTAGCCCTCAGGGAGATCCCCATCCACGTCTCCCCGCCACCAACCGCCGGGTCGCTCGGCGCGCGGACGGGGCGACGTCCGTACCCGGTCAGGGTCCTGAGCGCACGTGGCGGCCACGGCACCGCCGCGTCGTGACGGCGACCCCGGCCACCGCCCGAGAGGGACGTCCGGACACGATCCGGACGGGAGGGATGCATGAACGACGTCATCGCCGTCGCGGTCGTGTTGCTATCGATCGCCGGCGGTCTGGTCGTGGGCTTCGTGGCCCGCGGCGTCGTGGCGGCGCAGTCCGTCAAGGCCGCCCAGGACAAGGCCGGCCGCATCGTCGCGGAGGCACGCGCCCAGCAGAAGGAGCTCATCCTCCAGGCGAAGGACGAGCAGGTGCGGCTGCAACGCGAGCTGGACGAGGAGGGCCGCTCCAAGCGTGCCGACCTTGCCAACCTCGAACGACGCCTGCTCCAGCGTGACGAGGCGCTCGACCAGCGCACGGACATGCTCGAGGAACGCAGCCGCAAGCTGTTGACCCGCGAACAGGACCTCGAGACACAGCGCGAGGGGCTCGCGAAGGCGCAGCAGGTGCAGATCCAGGCGCTCGAGAAGGTCAGCGAGATGTCCGTGGACCAGGCCAAGGCCGCCCTGCTGGAAGCCGTCCGGGAGGAGGCCGAGCACGATGCGGTCCGGCTCGCTCGTGCCATCGAGCGGTCGGCGCGTGATGGGGCCGAGGAGCGCGCGCGGGACGTGGTGGTCACCGCCATCCAACGGGTGATGGTCGACCACACCGCGGAGATGACCGTCTCCGCGGTGCCCATCCCGTCGGACGAGATGAAGGGCCGCATCATCGGTCGGGAGGGCCGCAACATCCGGGCCCTCGAGCAGGCGACGGGCATCGACCTGATCATCGACGACACCCCCGAGTCCGTGCTCATCAGCGGCTTCGACCCGGTCCGCCGCGAGGTCGCGCGGCTGGCCCTCACCAAGCTCGTCCAGGACGGCCGCATCCACCCGGGGCGTATCGAGGAGGTCGTGGCCAAGGCCAAGGCCGAGGTCGACCAGTCCATCAAGCAGGCGGGTGAGGCCGCGGCCTACGACACCGGTGTCGCGGGACTGCCACCCGAGATCATCCGGCTGCTCGGCCGACTGCGGTATCGCACCTCGTTCGGCCAGAACGTGCTCAAGCACGTGATGGAGACGGCGCGTCTGGCCGCGGTCATCGCGGCCGAGGTCGGCGCGGACGTGCCGCAGGCCAAGCTGGGCGGCCTGCTCCACGACATCGGCAAGGCCGTCGACCACGAGGTCGAGGGTCCGCACGCGGCGATCGGCGCCCAGATCGCGGCCAGCCATCACCTCTCGCCCAACGTCATCAATGCCATCGCGGCGCACCACCAGGAGGTGGAGTACACCTGCGTCGAGGCGCCCATCGTCCAGATCGCGGACGCCATCAGCGCCTCGCGGCCGGGCGCCCGCGGCGAGACGATGGACACGTACGTGAAGCGGCTCGAGGATCTCCAGGCGATCGCGGACAGCTTCACCGGCGTCGAGCGCTCGTTCGCGGTCCAGGCGGGCCGCGAGGTGCGCATCCTGGTGCGCCCCGAGGAGATCGACGATCTCGCCTCCATGCGCCTCGCGCGGGACATCGTGCGCAAGATCGAGGAGTCGCTCACCTACCCGGGGCAGATCAAGGTCACGGTCATCCGCGAGACACGCGCCGTGGAGTACGCCAAGTAGCCGCTCCGGAGCGTCCCCGGGCCGCCCGGACGCTCGCCGCCGATCTGCTCCCAGCGGTCCCCGAGCGACCCGGCACGGGTGTCCTTCGCGTGCTCATGATCGGCGATGTCATCGGCAAGCCGGGTCGTGTCGCGCTGGAGCAGGCCCTGCCAGCCCTCCGGGACGCCCGGGGCGTCGACCTCGTGACCGCCAACGGCGAGAACCTCGCCGGGGGCATGGGCCTCACGGTGGGCACCGCAGCCTCGCTCTACGACGCCGGCGTGGACGTCATCACGAGCGGCAACCACATCTGGGACAAGCGCGAGATCATCCCGGAGCTCGATCGTGACGAGCGCATCCTGCGGCCGCTCAACTACGGCACGGTCGGCATCCCGGGGCGCGGCTGGGGCGTGTTCCACGCCCACGACGGGACCGAGGTGACCGTGGTGTGCGCCCAGGGCCGCTCGGCGATGATTCCCATCGAGAACCCGTTCCATGAGCTCGACCGGCTGCTCGACGAGGCGGCCGACGAGCTGCCGCCAGTGCGTCTGGTCGACTTCCACTGCGAGCTGACGAGCGAGAAGAACGCGTTCGGGCTCCATCTGGACGGACGCGTCAGCGCCGTGGTCGGCACGCACACCCATGTCCCCACGGCCGACGAGCGGATCCTGCCGCGCGGCACCGCGTACGTCAGCGACCTCGGCATGACCGGGCCGCTCGACAGCGTCATCGGGTTCGACCCCGAGACCGTCGTGCCTCGCTTCCTGACGGGCCTGCCGACGCGGTTCGAGGTGGGCACGGGACCGGTCGTGTTCAACGCCCTCGTCATCGACGCCGACCCGGCCAACGGCCGGGCCGTCGGCGTGGAGCGGATCAGACGCATCATCGACGTGTGATGCGCCAGGACGAGGCTCGCCCATGACCACCATCGCCCGCAACCGCGTCGACCTGCACTGTCACAGCCGCCGCTCGGACGGGGCGCTCGAGCCGCTCGAGCTGTGGGCGGAGATGCGCGCCTGGGGCCTTCGCATCGCCTCGCTGACGGACCACGATACCCTCCAGGGGTATCGCGAGCTGCGGGCCGCTGGGCTGGGCGACGGCGTGGATGGCCCGCGGCTCGTCCCAGGGCTCGAGATCAACACCGTCGGGGGGCTCGAGCAGGGCCGGTCGATCGAGGGCCTCGGGCGGGCGGCAGGCGAGCTGCATATCCTGGGCCTGGGCATCGACCCCGAGGACGCCGGGCTGGATGCGGCGCTGGTCCGGCAGCGAGCGGGACGCGCGGCACGCATCGAGCTGACGCTCGAGGCGCTGCGTGGCCTGGACATGCCCGTGGACGAGCAGTTCGCGTCGCTCGTGCTCGACCCCGATGCCTCGCGTGGGCGGCCGCATGTCGCCGAGGCGCTGGTGCTCGCGGGCCATGCCACGGACGTGAGCGATGCGTTCGCACGATGGCTGGCCTGGGGCAGGCCTGGCTTCGTGCCCCGGCAGGGGATGGGCCCTCGCGACGCGATCGAGGCGATCGTCGAGGCCGGTGGCATCGCCGTGCTCGCCCATCCCTCGGAGGCGCCGGACCACCCCGAGGACGTCCGGACGCTCCGCGACTGGGGCCTGGGCGGGCTGGAGGCCCACTATCGGAGCTTCGACTGGGTGACGGTCGAGCGACTGCGGCGGCTGGCCGAGCGGTTCGAGCTGCTGGTCACCGGCGGCTCCGACTTCCACGGCCAGGACCACGACTACCGGTCCACGCAGCGCCAGACCATGGTGCCCGATGTCGTGGGCGAGGGGCTGCTGGCGGCCCTGGATGCGCACCACCGTGCGCAGGGGGCCGCATGACGACGCGAAGCCTGCCCGTCCTCGACGTGGCGCCCGCTCCCGCGCGGTCGCGGCCGGCATCGCGGGCACCCGACGCACGCGTCTCGGAGTTCCTGGTCGACGACCAGGTGCTGCCGCGCTTCCACGTCTGGACGCTGGGCTGCCAGATGAACCAGTCGGACTCCGAGGAGATGGCAGGCGCGCTCCTCGGGGCAGGCTGCAGCGAGGCGCCGGACATGGCGTCCGCCAACCTCATAGTCATCAACAGCTGCGCCATCCGCGACCAGGCCGAGCAGAAGGTCATCGGGCGGATGGGCGTGCTCGCCCGCATGAAGTCGGCCGACCCGGGTCTCCGGGTGGTGCTGACGGGCTGCTCGGTGCGTGCGGACGGGCTCGTGGACCTGCAGCGTCGATACCCTGCCGTCGACCTGTTCCTGCGTCCCGACCAGGAGCCGGAGCTGGTGGCACGGCTCGGGCTCGAGGGCCCGACGGCACCGGGTGGCGCTGGCGCGGCCGAGGAGCACCTGCAGCGGGTGGGCGCGCTCGTCGCGGCGACGGCCGACCGGCTCCCCGACACCCGGGCCGCGGCGGTGGACGCAGGCGCCGTGGCGCGGCGCAGCCGGACGCATGCGTGGCTTCCGATCATCTATGGCTGCGACAAGACCTGCACCTACTGCATCGTGCCGTTCTCCCGCGGGCCGGAACGCAGCCGCCCCTTCGACGACGTCGTCGCCGAGGCACGCGCGCTCGCGGCGACGGGCACCCTGGATGTCACGCTCCTCGGCCAGAACGTCAACTCGTATGGCCACGACCTGCCGACGGAGGCGCGCTTCGCGGCGGTCCAGCCGCGCCGCCATCTGGGCCGCGACATCCCGCTCGACGGCCGCCCCGACATGGCGGCGCTGCTGCGGGCGATCGATGGCATCCGGGGCGAGGATGCCGGGCCGGCCATCCCTCGCCTGCGCTTCGTCACGTCGCACCCGTGGGACCTCTCGGAACGGCTCATCGCGGCGATGGCCGAGTGCCCGTCGGTGTGCGAGCACCTCCATCTGCCGGTCCAGGCGGGAGACGACACGGTCCTGCGGCGGATGGGTCGCCAATACACGACCGATGCATATCTGGAGCTCGTGGGGCGTCTGCGCGCGGCGGTCCCCGACATCTGCCTCACCACGGACGTCATCGTGGGGTTCTGTGGCGAGACCGACGCCCAGTACGAGGCCACCCTCGAACTCCTGCGCACGGTCCGGTTCGACGGCGTGTTCGCGGCAGCGTTCTCGCCGCGTCCGGGCACGCCCGCGTCCCGCATGGCCGACGACGTGCCAGCGGACGTCAAGCGTCACCGCCTCAACACGCTCCTCGACCTCCAAGAGGGCATCGGCCTCGAGCGCAACCTTGCCTGGGTGGGCCGGCGGACGGAGGTGCTGGTCGACGAGGTGCGGCCACCGCGCTCGCACGACCATGACGCGGAGGCTTCCGGCGCGCCGCGGGTCGCGGGTCGCAACCGGGAGAACAAGCTGGTGCATCTCGACGGCGGCCCGGAGTTCCTCGGGCGACTGGTCCAGGTCGAGGTCGAGCGCGCCGGGCCGTATGCGCTGGCCGGGCGGCTGGCGGAGGCCCACTGACGAGCCGCCTCCCGCCGCTCGTGGTCATCGGCGGCGAGACGGCGTCCGGCAAGACCGCCCTGGCGATCGCGCTCGCCGAGCGCCTGGGTGGGGAGGTGATCTCGGCGGACTCGCGGCAGGTGTACCGGGGCATGGACATCGGGACCGCCAAGGTCACCCCGGAGGAGCGGGCACGGGTGCCACACCACGGCCTCGACCTGGTCGACCCCGACGAGCCGTTCAGTGTCGCGGACTTCCGGACCCATGCCCTCGACGCGCTGGCGGGCATCGCGGCCCGCGGTCGGGTGGGCATCCTCGCGGGCGGCACCGGGCTCTACCTGCGCGCCGTGGCGCGCGGACTGCCGATCGACGAAGGGGGCCATGACCCCGCGGTCCGGGCGGCCATCGAGGCGCAGCTGGCGGCCGAGGGGCTGGCGGCCCTGGTCGCGGAGCTGCGGTCACGGGCGCCGACGGTCGCCACCAGCATTGACCTCGCCAACCCACGCCGCGTCGTGCGAGCCCTGGAACGCGCTCGCCTCATGGGCGATCGCCCGCCCCCGCCTCCGGTGGGCTATCCGGCGCCGATCGTCTGGCTGGGCACGGCGACGGACGCGGAGCGCCACGCGGCCGTCATCGAGTCGCGTGCGCGCGTGCAGTTCGCGAACGGCCTGTTGGACGAGGCCGCCGCGCTGCGAGCACGCTACCCGGATGACCTCCGTTCGTTCGGGGCGATGGGCTATCGGGAGGCGTTCGACGTGCTGGCCGGTCGCGTCTCGATCGAGGGGGCGATCGCCATCGATGCCCAGCGGACCCGATCCTATGCACGCCGCCAGCGCACCTGGTTCCGGTCGGAGCCCGGCATGCACTGGCTGGCGCCCGGTCCGGGACGGCTCGCCGCCGCGATCGCCCTGGTCAGTGGCGTCGAGGGATCAGCTGCGCGCTAGGCGGCTGGCGTATGATGACGGTTATGTCATCATACATCATGGCTGGCCCACCCAAGCGCCGTGTTCGTGCAGCCGCACGGATGGTGCGCGGCGCCCGACGGCGCGCCGGCATGACCCAGCGCGCCCTCGCCGCGGCATCGGGCGTGCCGCAGGAGACCATCGCCCGGATCGAGCGATCGACGGTGCAGCCCCGCTTCGACACGCTCGCGCTCCTGCTCGACGCCTGCGGCTTCGAGCTCGAGGTCATACCCCGGCTCGGGGTGGGGGTGGACGAGACGCTCATCGAATGGATGCGGTCGATGGGCCCAGACGAGCGACTCCAGCACGGCTACGGTGCGGCCAGGAGCATGGGCGAGCTACGAACCGCCATGCAACGTGGGCGAACGGCCGATGGCGACTGATTCCGTCGCCCTGCTCCAGACGCTGGTCGATGGTGGCGTCGACTTCGTCGTCATCGGCGGAGTCGCGGGCCAACTGCTCGGCTCCCCGCTCAATACGCTCGACCTTGACATCTGCTACGCCCGGGACGCCGGCAACCTGGAACGCCTCGCCGACGTGCTGGTCGGCCTCAGGGCGACCCTCCGCGGGGCTCCGGCCGGACTGCCGTTCCAGCTTGACGCACGGACACTTCGGAACGGCGACTCGTTCACGTTCGTGACCTCGTTGGGCGCGTTCGACATCCTGGGCACGCCATCAGGCACCGATGGCTACGAGGACCTCGCCCGGTCGACGGTGCCGATCGAGGTTGCTGGCCGGTCTGTGCGCGTGGCCTCGCTCGACGACCTCATCCGCATGAAGCGGGCGTCCGGTCGTCCCAAGGACCTGCTCGCCCTCGAGGAGCTTGGTGCGCTCCGGACCCACCTCGATACCCGGGACGCACGAGCCCCGTGACCGAAGGTCAGCCGGCCGCGAGTTCGCGATCGAGGTTGGCGACCAGCTGGGCGACCTGCTTGCGGAGCGTGTCGCGCAGGAGCGGCAGGCCGAACGCCGCGAGGCGCCCGGTCACGGTCAGGTCCACCGCGTAGGCGACCTGCGTCCCGGTCGCGGTCTCGGCGAGGTCGAACGGGATCGACGCATGGAACGACGCAGCGAGGCCACGGGGCCGGCCCTCGATCTCGAGCCGCATGTGCTCGGGACGCCGGACGTCGACCACCTGGGCGACCGCGTCCGCCCGGATGGTCAGGAACCCGACCTTCGAGGCCAGCACGCCCGTCCAGCGATCGGGCCCGTCCGCGACGAGCGACTCTGCGCCGGGCAGCACCCGTGCCAGACCCGCCGGGTCGTCGAGCAGCGCCCAGATGGCCTCGCGGGCTGCGGCCACGGGCACGGTCTCCCGGGTCAGCTCGCTCATCGGGCGAGGCTCCCGAGCGCCCGCACGATCGCCTGCCCGACGCGACGCCCGTCGTGGGCACAGCGCGCATGGTCGGCGTCCGCGGCGACGCAGCAGCCCGCCGCCCACAGCCCGGACGGTCCGACGCGACCATCGTCATCGACCGGGGCAGGCGTGCCCGGACGACCATCGACCACGCCGAGGCCACGCAGCAGGAAGGGCTGGGGTCGTTGGCGGTCGGCGAACACCAGCGTGTCGGCATCGATCCAACCCGTGGGGGTCCGGACGGCCTCCAGACGCCCGTCGCCGCGCACCTCCGACGGGTCGTCGGCGAGACGTGCCACGACCGCCACGCCGGCCGCGACGAGGGACCCGACCGTCCGCGTGGCAAGCGCGCCCGCGCCGACCACGACCGCGCGGCGGCCAGGCAGCAGGCCCGCCGCGAGGGCCGTCTCCACGAGGTCGCTCGTGATGACG
>CAZYTQ010000076.1:0-16419 GCA_964650135.1 uncultured Anaerolineaceae bacterium
GCGCGAGTGGCGGCGGGCGTCACGACGGTCCTGACCGGCGCCGACCTCTCGGACATCGCCCCCTTCCCGGACCTGCGCGAGCGCACCCGACCCGTGCGCCAGCGCGCGCTGTGCCTCGACCGGGTGCGCTATGTGGGTGCTCCGGTGGCGGTGGTCGCCGCGGAGGATCGCTACCTGGCCGAGGACGCCGCGGAGCTGGTGGAGCTGGACCTCGAGGAGCTGCCCGTGGTCGCGGACATGGATGCCGCGCTCGCGCCGGGTGCGCCGCTGCTGTATGACGACTGGCCCGATGACCGTGTCGTGGCCACGGCACCGGCCGATCCGGAGCTCGACGCGATCTTCGCGAGCCACCGGGTGATCGGGGGCACGTATCGCATGCAGCGCCACACGGCGATGCCCATGGAGACACGCGGCGTGGTCGCGACCGTGGAACGTGGCCGGCTGCTGGTCTGGACCTCGACCCAGGTGCCGCACGTGGTGCGCACGGTCATCGCGCGGACCCTCGGGCTGCCCGAGCATCGCATCCGGGTCGTGGCCGGGGACGTCGGTGGCGGCTTCGGCGGCAAGCTCCACGTGTACCCCGAGGAGGTCGTCATCCCGGCGCTCGCGTGGCGGATGCGTCGGCCGGTGCGCTGGATCGAGGACCGGCGGGAGCACTTCCTCGCCTCGAGCCACGCCCGGGAGCAGCGGCACGTCATGGAGGCGGCCGTGGACGAGCGCGGCGACATCGTGGCCGTGCGCTGTGACCTGGTGTGCGACGTCGGCTCCGGGGAGATCCTGCCGCCGGGTGTGGCGCCCGCGTTCGTGTCGGCGGGCAGCGTCACGGGACCCTATCGCTTCCCGCGATCCCAGGCGCGCCTCACGTGCGTGGTCACCAACAAGACGCCGTCGGGCGCCTACCGCGGCTTCGGCACACCCGAGATGGTGTTCGCCCTCGAGCGACTGCTGGAACGCGTGGCCCGTGAGACCGGCCAGGACCCCGTCGAGCTGCGGCGTCGCCACCTCATCCGACCCGAGGACCTGCCCTACGAGACGCCCAACGGCCGGCGGATCGATTCCGGGAGCCATCTGGAGGCATTCGATCGGGCCGTCGCCTGGGCCGAGACGACCCGGGTCCGCCTGGCACCGACCGCGCGTGGGTCGATCGGTGTCGGCTACGCCAGCTACATCGAGGGCGTGGCGCCCAACTACCACGCCACCAGCGGTCTGTGGGCGCAGCAGGAGACGAGCACGCTGCGCATCGAGCCGGACGGCACGGTCGTCGTGGCGAGCGGCCTGGGGCCGATGGGCCAGGGCACCGAGACGATGCTCGCCACGCTGGCGTCCCAGTTGCTGGGCGTGCCCCGGGACCAGGTGGAGGTGCGGCTGGGCGACACGGACCTCTCGCCGTACGGGCTGGGCTCGTTCGGCAGCCGTTCCACCGTGGTCGCGGCAGGCGCGGTCCGGCTCGCCGCCGACCGGCTGCTGGACAAGGTGCGGGCCATCGCGGGGCACCTGCTGGAGGCCAGCCCCACGGATATCGAGGTCGTCGATGGCCGCGCCTCGGTGGTCGGCAGCCCGGACCGGTCGGTCGGCCTGGCGGAGGTCGCCCACCTCGCCTACTTCCGGACGTTCGAGCTGCCTGCGGGCATCGAGCCCGGTCTGGAGGCCAGGGGCGCCTATGACCCGCCGGGGGTGGATCATCGTCCGGATGCCCGCGGCAAGCTCAACATCTGTCTCACGTACGCCAACTCGAGCCACGCCTGCGTGGTGGACGTCGATCGCCCGACGGGCGTGGTGCGGCTGCTCGCGTATCTGGCGGTCCACGACGCGGGGCCGCTGCTCAACCCCCACGTGGTGGACGGCCAGATCATGGGCGGCGTCGCGCAGGGCATCGGTGGCGCGCTCTATGAGCAGCTCCATCACGACCCGGACGGCCAGCCGCTCGTGACCAGCTTCATGGACTACCTCGTGCCCGGCGCGCCGGAGGTGCCGGAGCTGGTCATCGACCACCTCTCGACCCCGTCCACGACGACCCCGTTCGGCCTCAAGGGTGCGGGCGAGGCGGGTGCGACGGGCGTGGCGGCGGCCATCGCCAACGCGGTCTGCGACGCGCTCCGCGACACGGGCATCGACATCACGGAGACCCCCATCACCCCGTCGTCCCTGCGCGCGGCACTGCGCGCCACGGCCGACCCTGCAGCCACCGGAGGAAGCTGACATGACGCGTCTGGAGCTCGGCGTGTTCCTGGACCTGGCGACCGAGTCGACCACCCTGGGCGAGCACATGCGTGCCTGGCGACCACTCCTCGAGCGGGCCGAGGCGCTGGGCTTCACGTCCGTCTGGGCGGGCGAGAGCTACCCCCGTGGCGGCGGCGGCTTCCAGCACGTGCCCGATCCGCTGCTCGTCCTGGCCGCGCTGTCGCGGGTGACCTCGATGCGCCTGGGCACGGGCGTGCTGCTGCTGCCGGTCTGGGACACGCTCAAGCTGGCATACGACACCATCGTGCTCGACCAGCTCTCCGATGGCCGGCTGGAGCTGGGCGTGGGTCTGGGCGCGGCGCCCACCTGGAAGCAGTTCGGCATCGATGGGGCGACCATCGGCGCGCGGGTCGATGAGCAGATCACGGCGCTCCGGGCGCTGTGGGCGGGCGAGACGTCGTTCGCAGGGCAGCTCGTGGCGTTCGAGGGTGCCATCGGGCCGCGACCCGTCCAGGCCGGTGGCCCGCCCATCTGGGTGGGTGGCAAGATCGGCCGCTCGGCACGTCGGGCCGCCGCGCTCGGCGACGGCTACCTCGCGGGCACGCACTTCGGCCTCGGCCTGGTGCGCACCCAGGTGGAGCGCTATCGGACCGCGCTGTCCGAGGGTGGGCGAGGACCAGGTCGCGTCGCGGTCAACCGCATCGTGGTGCTCGCGGACGATGCGGAGCAGGCGTGGGCCGAGGGTGGTCCGTCCATCGAGCGGCTGCTCCGGAAGTACGCCGCGCTGAAGATGTTCCGCGGAGCGGAGGAGCTGGCCGCGGCACCGGCCGGCGACATGGACGCGCTGCGCCGCGCGGCGGCCGGCATGTGTCTCGTGGGCACCCCCGAGAGCGTGGCCACCGAGCTGGCGGCCTACCTCGAGCTGGGCATCGACCAGGTGCAGCTGCGGCCCGCGCCCGGAGGGATGCCCGCAACGGTCGCGGCACGCACCATCGAGCTGGCCGGGACCAGGCTGCGACCGCTGCTGGACGTCTGAGGGCGGGCGTCAGCCGCCACGCAGGCCCCTCCTCAGCCGGTCGGCCACGACACCCGCGAGCAGCGAGGCGGCACCCACGTCCGCCGCCCGGATCGCAGCCGCCTCCTCGGGCGTGGCCGCGCCGAGCCGCGCTCCCAGGCACGCCGCGAACTCGCCCAGGAGCCGCCTCGAGACCTCCTCGATGAGCCCGGTCCGCCCGAACTGGGCGGCCGGACCCGCCAATGTCAGGTCGGTGTCGAGCGTGACGAGCGTCCTGCCGGCCGCGTCGGATGCGTCGGATGCGTCGGCCACGGCGGCCGTGTCGGTGGGGTCGATCACCTCCGTCAGGGCATAGGTCACGCGGACCGAGCCACGGCTGCCACCCTTCCGATCGGCGCCCTTGCCCTCGATGGTCCCGGTCCGGGTGTCCGTGTCGGCGACCACGGTCGCCTCACCGTCGAACGAGAACGACATCGGGCCGAGCCTCACGCTGACACGTCCCGCGTATCGGTCATCGGCGAGGACCTCGGTCAGCTGCGCGCCGGGAAGGCATGGCACCACGCTCGGGATGTCCAGGAACGCCGCCCACACCCGCTCGATGGGCGCTGCCACCTCGAACGCCTGCTGGATGCGCATCGTGCCGCCTCCCTCGAGCGCGCGGGTGGTCCCGATAGATGGATACACAACGCGCGATGTTGGATACACTCCGTGCCAGACAGGATACAGAGTCCGGATCGCGCCGGGCCAGCCAGCAGGGAGACCGCCATGACCGTGCGCTTCGCCGTCCGCCTCCCCCACTCGTGGTGTATCGCCGACCGCGACGCCCTCCTCGCGGTCGCTGACCTCGCGGACGAGCTGGACATGGACGTCTCGGTCCAGGACCACCTGCTCGCCGACTCGTCGGTGAGCCCATGCGGCCACGCGCACGCCACGACCGGCGATGACCGCACCGTGTTCGAGGCCCACACGACGCTCGCCTTCCTGGCCGCCCGCACGGAGCGAGCGCGACTCATCGCGGGGGTCTATGTGCTGCCATATCGCCACCCCGTGTGGCTGGCCAAGGAGACCTCCTCGCTCGATGCGCTGTCCGATGGCCGGCTGGTCGTGGGCGTGGGCGTCGGGGCGCTGCGTGGCCGGCAGGAGGACAAGGGCCAGAACCTCCAGGCACATGGGTCGATCGCGGTGCGCGAGTTCGACACCTTCGCCATCCATGGCCACCGGGGCCGGATGATGGACGAGTACATCCGGGTGCTCGATGCGCTGTGGACCCAGGACACGGCCTCGTTCCAGGGTGAGTTCGTGTCCTTCGAGGGCATCGACATCTTCCCCAAGCCCGTGGCCACACCGCGCCCGCCCATCTGGATCGGTGGTCGGTCGGAACCGGCCATCAGCCGCGCGGCACGTCTCGCGGAGGCGTGGTTCCCGAGCCAGGCATCCGTGGCGGTCATGGGGGCCGGGGCGCCCGTGCTGGCGCGTATCGCCGCCGAGTCGGGCCGGCCGACGCCGACCATGGCCGTCAACCTGTTCGCGTCCGTCATGGCGGACGGGGAGGCGGGCCGGGATGCCCTGCGCGACGCGCTGGGACACCGCTTCCAGGGAGATGCACCCCTGTTCGCCGCCACCATCGCCGGGACCCCCGACGAGGCACGCGCCCATGTCCAGCGGTATGTCGACGCCGGGGTCACCACGTTCGACCTGAAGTACCTGCCGCTGACCCTGGAGCAGACGCTGGCCCAGATGCGACTCGTGGCCACGGAGGTCGCGCCGGGGATCACGGCCCGCGGCTAGGTCGGACCCGCGCGTGCCACGGCTCGAGCCCGACGCAGCGCCAGACCCCCGGCAGCCATGACGCAGGCGAGCGCCGCCGAGGCGAGCAGCATCGCGCCCGTCACGCCGAGCAGGGCCGCGGTGATCCCCGCGAGCAGCGCGCCGAAGGGGCTGAACCCCTGGAACACGGTCGTGTACAGACCCATCACGCGGCCGCGCATGGCATCGGGCGCTGCCTGCTGGACCGAGATGAGCGCGTTCTGGACCAGCGCGATCTGGAACACCCCCAGGAACGCGGCCAGCACGAATGCCACCGGTACCAGGTGGACCAGCGCCATCGCGGCCAGGGTGACGGCCATCCCCAGGCCGCCCGCGATGAGCCAGGGCCGTCGATCCCCGTGCGCGAACCAGGCGATGAGATACGCCGCGATGACCGCACCAAGGCCCCACACGGAAATGAGCGCGCCATAGCCGCCCGCCCCGAGCCCCAGCTCGTCGGTGGCGTACAGCGGGGCGAGCGTCTGGAACGTCTGGATACCCAGGATGCCACCCGCGGTCACGAACACCAGCGACCAGCGGATGAGCGGGTCGCGAGACGCATGCGTGGCGCCTTCCCGCAGCGCCTCGAGGACCCGTGGCTTCGTCGTGGGTCGGGGCCGGCGATGCCATGGCCGTCGCTCGATGACCACGATGGTCCACGCCACGATCGCCGCGACCACCGCCGCGAACGCGAACGTGGCCGCGATGCCCACCGTCGCGATGAGCAACCCCGCCAGGCCCGGTCCGATGAAGCGCGCCGTGTTCCACGCCGTGGAGTGGAGCGCCACCGCGTTGGTGGCCAGATCCGGCGGCACGAGCTCGGTCAGATACGTCTGGCGCACCGGCAGCTCGAGCGCCGTGATGACCCCCAGCGACAGGGCGCCCAGCATCAGCAGCGGGATGGTCACGATGCCCGCCACCGTCGCCAGGCAGAGCGCGCCGGCGACCCCTGCCGAGAGCAGCTGGCACACGATGAGCACGTTCGGGCGATGCAGCCGGTCCGCGACCACACCACCGAACGGCGAGATGAACAGCGTGGGCAGCGACTGGAGCGCCGTCACGATGCCCAGCTCGATAGGCCCGGCGCCGAGCTGGAGGGCGTACCACGGGATGGCCACGAACAGCAGCCACACGATGGCGCCGCGGCCGAGCATCCCGCCGAAGTACCAGCGATAGCCGCGGTGACGCAGCGCGGGGAAACCACGCCCCGACCGCTCGCCTTCGGGCGGGGACCCCTCGCCGAGCCGGCCATCCGGGATGGCGTCGGCGACCCCGGACGATGGCACGCGATCGACCGCGAAGGGCCCCGCCAAGTCTGGTTCCGCTGACGAACGCTCGGTATCCATATGGGACGATATTGTCTCCGTTGCTGGGTCGTCGTGACGACCCGATCCGACCGATGTCACGGGGGAGCGCGCCATGTCCTTCGATGTCCTTGACTATGACCCGCCGCGTCGCTGGGCCGCCGCGTCGGTCGCCGGCGGCTTCGTGTTCCTCGCCGGCGAGACGGGCACCGATCCGGTGACCCTCGAGACGGCACCCGGCGGCATCGAGGCGCAGACCGAACAGGCCATGCGCAACATCGAGGCGACGCTCGCACGGCTGGGCCTGGGCATGGACGCCCTCGTGCGCCTGACCGTGTATCTCACGGACATCGCCGATCTGCCGCGGGTGGGCGCTGTCCGGGCGCGCCATCTGCCGAGGACGCTTCCGTCGACCACCGTCCAGGTGTGCGCGCTCGCACGGGAGGACCTGCTGGTGGAGATCGAGGCGGTCGCCGTCGCCCCGGCGGCACCCAGCGACGGTACCTGAGGGCCTATCCGACACCATCCGGTCCCGCGATCGATGTTCCCATCCTGGCCTCTGGCGGATACACTCCGACCAATCGTGTGGACGATCTGCGCCTCGATGACGACAGCCGTGAGCCACACGAGGAGATGGAGGAGCTCGATGCGTTCCCTCACCCGATATCGTGTGGCCGCGCCGTTGGCCATCGCTGGCGCCCTGGCGCTCGCGTCGGCACCCACGTTCGCGCAGGACGCGAGCGCCCCCGCGGACCCCTTCGGGCCCGCGGAGAAGACGGCCCTGACCATCGCCATCCCGTTCCCGGACATCGTCATGTACGGCCGCTACTTCATCGCCGATTCCGAGGGCTACTTCGAGGACGAGGGCATCTCGGTGGACGTGGTCACCGCTGACAGCACCGTCGCGGCGGTCGTCTCCGGCAGTGCCGACATCGGCGTCGAGAGCGCAGGCGCGGCCCTCCTGGCCGTCAACGAGTCGCTCCCCCTGCGTGTCATCGGCAGCCACTCGTGCCGGCAGTCGTTCAACTTCGCGGTCCAGCCGGACATCACCTCCGCCGCGGACCTGGCGGGCACGGACATCGTGCTCGCGGGCACGGCTGGCGACCCCGCCCAGTTCGAGCGCGAGAAGGTCCTCGCGGAGGCGGGCTGGGACGTCTCGGATGTCGGCGCCAATGTCGTGTACCCGGGTCCGGACTCGGCGACCTGGCGCCAGTTCTTCCTGGCCGGCAACGTGGCGTTGATGCCCTTCTACGAGGATGACCGGCTGGCGCTCGAGGAGTACGGCGCGAGCTTCCCGATCTCCGAGGTCAAGGCGTGGCCGAACGACTCCTATGTCGCTTCGGTCGACTGGCTGGCCCAGAACCCGAACACCGCGGGCCGCTTCCTGCGAGCGGTGATGAGGGCGACCCAGTTCCTCCAGGAACCAGCGCTGGGTGAGCTGCCCACCAACAAGGACCGGGTGCTGGAGATCTATCGCGCCAACGAGGTCGACACGACCGCGCAGGAGCAGAACCCGGGCGTCTATTCGCTCCAGGCGTATAACTATTGCCCCAACCTGTACTACGGTCAGGAGGCGTTCGACACCACGGTCGCCAACCAGCAGCTGGACGTGGCGGTCACCTTCGAGGACGCGTCCGACCTTGGCCCGCTCCTCGCGGCGCAGGCCTCCCTGGGTCTGGCCAACGACCCCCCGGCAGAGATCGCCTGGCCGGGCAACTAGGCCCTGCGGTCGTCGCCATCACGGGGGTCGCCGATCACCGGCGACCCCCGTGACCTGTCCCCGAGTGGAGTCCGATGTCCTCGTCGATCCAGATCCAGGACGTGACCGTCGCGTATCCCCAGGCGCGGTCCGACCGCCGGCTCATCGCGCTGTGGCATGTCAGCCTGGACATCCAGGAGGGTGAGTTCATCACCGTGGTCGGTCCGTCCGGGTGCGGCAAGACCACGCTCCTCAACTGCATCGCAGGGCTCGTGAGTCCCGTGGAGGGGCAGGTGTTCGTGGATGGCGAGCTCGTCACGGGACCAGGACCCGATCGGGCCGTCGTGTTCCAGGACTACGCATTGCTGCCCTGGCGGACCGTCTGGGACAACATCCGGTTCGCGCTCGAGGGCGGTGCCGGCCGGGGGGTGACGGATCGCGACCAGCGCATCGGCGCCATCATCCGGCTCGTGGGGCTCGAAGGGTTCGAGCGGGCCTATCCCCGCGAGCTCTCGGGAGGCATGCGCCAGCGCGTGGGCCTCGCGCGGGCGCTCGTGGCCGACCCCCGGGTCCTGCTCATGGACGAGCCGTTCGCGGCCGTGGACGCCATGACCCGCGAGGTGATGCAGGGCGAGCTCGAGCGCATCGTCGCCGAGACGGGTCGCACGGCGCTGCTCATCACCCACAGCATCGACGAGGCGGTGCAGCTGGGTGACCGGGTCATCGTCGCGACCACGCGACCCGGGCGTATCAAGGCCATCCTGCCCATCGACCTGCGGCGGCCCCGCTGGGCATACGACGTGAAGGCGGAGCCAGCCTACATCGAGGCCCGCGAGCGCATCTGGGAGCTGCTCCAGGACGAGGCCGCCGAGCACGCGCGCGGCACCAGCGGCTGACCTCGTCGCAGGGAGCGGGACTCAGCTCGCCCAGGGCGCGACGCGGCGCTGGACCCGGTCCGTCAGCAGCAGGCCCAGGTTGGCCACGACGATCATGACCACCACGATGGCGAGCGCCTCGTCCATCTGGAACTCCTGGGCGGCGCGCTTGAGCAGGTAGCCGATGCCCGTGTTGCCGCCGATGAACTCCCCGAGCATCGCCCCGATGAAGCCCAGGGCGACCGCACGCCGGATACCCACGAGGATGTAGGGCAGCGTCGCGGGAAGGATGACCGTCCGGGCGAGCCGAACCCCGCTCGTGCCGAAGACGCGGGCCGCACGGACCAGCGAGGGATCGACCGTGCGGACGCCTTCGATGGTGTTGAGGCAGATCGGGAACACGCCCAGCAGGAACACCAGGAAGACCTTGGACGGCGGGCCCAGACCGAGTGCCAGGATGACCAGCGGCGCGAACGCCACCTTGGGCACCGAGTAGATCGTCCAGATGATGGGCGACACGGTGAGGTCGAGGAATCGCGACCAGCCCACCGCCAGACCGAGCGTGACACCCACGATGGTGGCGAGCAGGACACCCACGATGAGATTGCCCACGCTGTACATGAGGTGATTGGGGAAGCTGGGTCGCGCCACGAGCTCGCCCAGCGCGGTCACGATCCCCGATGGCGGCGGCATGAACGCCGGCCGCGCGAGCAGGAGGACGCTGATGGCGACCTCCCAGATGACGAGGATGGCCACGACCTCGACGGCCACGATGAGCCGCCAGCGGCGGCGGTCGTCGGTCGCGGCGCCAGGATGGCGTGCATGGAACGCCTCGATCGCGGCCGGGTCGACCGGTCCGACGCTGGCCACCTGCCCGAGCGCGCCGCTCACGAGAGCCGTGCGTCCGTCTGCCATGGCGCCACTCGCCGACCGATCGACTTGAGCACCTGGCCGATGACCACCGTCCAGCAGACGGCGATCACCACGAGGGCGAACGCCTGGCCGGTCTGGTAGCGGCTGGTGAGGATCCCGACCAGCGCCCCCACGCCGACCGACGAGCCGGTCATCTCCGCGACGATGAGGCTGATGGTCGCCATCACCGCCGACTGGCGCATGCCCACGATGACGAAGGGCAGCGCCGATGGCAGCAGGATGGCGCGATAGGTGTGCCAGCGCGAGATGCCGAACACGCGACTCGCCTGCAGCAGCGAAGGGTCCACCGACCGGACCCCTGCCGCCGTGTTGAGGAGCACGGGGAACAACGACGCGATGAACACCAGGAAGATGATGGGCGCGAGCCCGAAGCCGAACCAGACCACGGACAGCGGCCGATAGGCGAGCCATGGCGTGGCGTAGATCGTCCACAGGACGGGCGAGCTGAGACGGTCCACGGGCAGCGAGGCACCCGTCAGGAGGCCCAGCGCGACCCCCACCACCACCGCGAGCCCGAAGCCCACGCACCACACCCAGAGGCTGGTGGCCAGGTGCTGCAGCATGTCATCCCGGCCGGCGAGCGTCGCGAAGCCCTCCGCGATCTCGACAGGCGGCGGCAGGAACACCGGGTTCACCACCCCGAAGGTGCCGACGGCCACCTGCCACACGCCCAGGATGAGCAGCGCCTCGATCGCGAGGACGAGGGCGGTGGTGCGCCGATCGAGTCGCGCCCACCAGCGGCCGCGCGGACCGCCCGCCATCGTGGTCGGAGGATCGTCACGCACCGCATCCGTCCGACGCCCACCCGGATCGGTGCGCTCGAGGGTGGTCATCCGACGGATGGCGCACGGTCCGAGGCGACCCCGATCGCGACATCCCAGCCGGATCGACGCACCAGGTCCGCGAGCGCGCCCGACGCCTCGTCCACGACCGCCCGCACGTCCACCGCCGTCAGGCGACCGTCACGCTTCAGGATCCGACCATCCGCGATGACCAAGTCCACGTCCGATGCCCGTGCGCAGAGGACCATCGTCGCGAGTGGGTCGGCGGCGGGGGCCGTACCGAGCCCATCGACCCGCACCGCGATGACGTCCGCGCGCTTGCCGGGGGTGAGGCTGCCGATCCGATCCTCGAGCCCCAGGTCCTGGGCGCCATCCAGGGTGGCCATGCGCACCATGCGTCGCGGGGTGAGATCGGGCCGGCCGGTCCGAGCACGCTCCACCGACAGGGTCACGTTCATCTGGAGCAGCATATCGGCGGTCGTGGGGATGGCCAGGGTGTCGATGGACAGACTCACGAGGATGCCCGCCGCGAGCAGGTCGCCCAACGGCGGGATGCCCATCGAGCGGTACTCCGTCAGCGGGCTGAGCGAGATGTGGGTGCCGGTGGCGGCGAGGAGCTCGATCTCGTCAGGTGTCGCGTGGACGGCATGGACGACCTGGACGTCCGGGCCCAGCATCCCGGCGGCGCCCATGGAGCCCAGCTCGCAGTATCGGCCGCCCTCGTCGCGCCGGCCGCCGCAGTGCATGGTGATCGGCAGGCCATGGCCGCGCGCGAAGTCCCACTCGGCGCGGCAGACCTCCGGTCGTGTGCGCACCGGCCCGCGGAGGGCCAGGCCGAGCGTGAGGCGGCCCTCGCTGACCGGTCCGACCCACATGTCGCGGAACCGGAGCACGTCAGCGAGATCCATCGCCTGTGCCGGGTCGAGCTTGTCGGCGTTGCCGTACGAGTAGCGCGCCCGGAGGCCCGAGGCCACGATGGCCCGTGCGTTGGCGTCCGCGTACGCGGGTGACCGCAGGTTGTGATCCCAGTCGTTGAGGGTCGTGATGCCCCCGGCGGTCGCTTCCGCGAGCGCCAGACGCGCCGACACCTCGGTATCCTCGGCGGTGAGGAACGGCGCGAGGCGATTCTTGACCGGGAAGTACGCCCGTTCGGCATCTCCGATGAGGCCCCGCAGGAGCGAGTTCCAGAGATGCCAGTGGGTATCCACGAAGCCCGGTAGCACCACGCAGCCGGTGGCATCGACGACGATCGCGTCACGTGCATCGGTGGTGGCCGACCCGGATCCTCCCACGGACTCGATGACCCCGTCGCGGATGACCACCTCGCCGTCCACCAGGTCACCCATCGCGTCGTCCACCGTGACCACGTACCCGCCGCGTACGATGACGGTGCCGCGATCGGGCAGCGGGGTCATGTCCAGGGTCGGCATCGAGCACCTCCGCCGGTGGGCCTGGATGACCGCCACCGGATGTGTACGATTATGGTTGAAGTAGCATACCGTCCACGCATCTTTGGATACGATCCTGGGACGAGCGGAACGCGCTCGAGACCCGACCCAGCATCGGACCGCACGGAGGCAGCACCCATGACCACCATCGGCTACGCGGCGATGCTCGAGCAGTTCCACCCCACCGACCTGCTGGAGTGGTGCGCACAGGCCGAGGGCGCGGGCTTCTCCGCGGGCTTCATGGTCAGCGAGCACTTCCATCCCTGGACGCCACAGCAGGGCCAGTCGGCCTTCGCGTGGTCGTTCATGGGCGCGTTGGGCACGCAGACGAGCCTCACCTTCGGCACCGCGGTCACGTGCCCCGGCTTCCGCTATCACCCCGCGGTCATCGCGCATGCCGCAGCGACGCTGGGGGCCATGTTCCCGGGCCGCTTCTGGCTGGGCCTGGGCGCAGGCGAGGCGCTCAACGAGCACGTCATCGGCGGTGAGTGGCCGGAGATCGGCATCCGCTCCGCGATGATGTTCGAGTCCATCGAGATCATCAACAAGCTGTTCACGGGCAACGTGGTCAAGCACAAGGGCGAGCATTTCACGCTCGAGAGCGCGAAGCTCTATACCCGGCCGGACGATGCCCACCGGGTGCCCATCTATGTCGCGACCGCGGGACCCGTCAACGCGAAGCGGACCGGCAAGTTCGCCGATGGCATCGTGACCGTGGGCGCCGCGGACGAGAAGATCGGGATGCTCTGGGGCAAGTTCGAGGAGGGGGCCCGGGAAGCAGGCAAGGATCCGTCCGGCGCTCCCAAGATGCTCCAGATCCACATCTCGTGGGCACCCACGGACGAGGAGGCCGTCGAGCAGGCGGTCAGGGAGTGGCCGAACGGCGGCATGCCCTTTCCCAAGCAGGACATCAAGAACCCCGAGGACTTCGCCGCGATGGCGAAGATGGTGCGACCCGAGCACTTCGCGAACCGGGTGCTCATGACGAGCGACCTCACGGCGCACACCGCGCACATCCAGCACTACGTGGACATGGGCTTCGACGAGATCCATCTCCACAACGTGGGTCGCAACCAGCGGGAGTTCATCGAGGTCTTCGGCAAGGAGGTCCTGCCGGCCCTGCGGCTCGGCTGACCGGACGACGCTGATGCCAGACCTGACCGCCGCGGCGCTGCTCGAGACGCTCCGCGGCCGACGCATCGTCGACCTGAGCCCGGCGCTGGTGATGGGCATGCCCGGGATGCCCCGGGCGCTGCCCTACGAGCGGACGGTGACCGCCACGCTCGCCGACCGGGGCGTCAACACGGGGCGCATCGCGCTCAGCGAGCACCATGGCGCGCATCTCGACGCGCCCGCCCACTTCATCGAGGGCGGTCGGACGATGGACCAGGTCGCACCGGTCGACCTGGTCGCCGAGGCGGTGGTCATCGACTGCTCCGCCACCGTGGCGACCGACCCGGAGCACCGGCTCTCCAGCACGGAGGTCGAGGCGTGGGAGCGCGAGCACGGCCACGTGCCCCATGGCGCGTGGGTGCTGGTGCGCACGGGCTGGGCGGCCGACCGCTGGTCGGACCCGGCGCGCTATGCCAACGCCGACGCCCAGGGGGTGCTGCGTCACCCGGCGGTCCACCCGGACACGGCGCGGCTCCTCGTCGAGCGAGGCGTGGCGGGCATGGGCATCGACACCCTGAGCGTGGACAACGCCACGCCGTCCGACGTCCGCTCGCCCAGCCACACCGTGCTGCATGGCGCGGACCGCTACGTGCTCGAGAACCTCGCCAACCTCGAGCTGCTGCCAGCACGCGACATCCTGCTGGTCATCGGGGCGCTGCCCATCGTCGAGGGCACGGCCGGGCCGGCGCGTGTGCTCGCGTTCGCACCGGCCACGTGAACAAGGGGGGTCCATGGACCAGGCACCGATCGGGAACAGGCCGCTGCGATACGGCGTCATGCTGCCCCAATCCGGGCGACTGGCGTCCGCACCGGCGGTGGTCGACGTAGCCCAGGCCGCCGAGGCGCTCGGCTTCGATGTCGTCTCCGTGCGCGACCACATCATCTTCGATGGGGCCTACATCTCGGTGGGCATGCGCGGTGAGCCCGCCGGGGTCGGCGACGACCGGACGATGCTGGAGGCGCTCGAGACGCTCACCTGGGCAGCCGCTCGCACCGAGCGCATCGGCCTTGGCACATCGGTGCTCATCCTGCCCAACCGACATCCGCTGCAGCTGGCCAAGCAGATCGCGACCCTCGACGCGATGTCCGGCGGCCGGGTGATCCTGGGTCTGGGCATCGGGCCCAACCGGAAGGAGACGACCGAGGACACCACGCTCCTGGGGTCGCACCGGGGGAGTCTGAGTCGCGAGTACGACTCCTTCGGGGCACACGGCCCGCGAGGCCCGCGCATGGACGAGTACCTCGCCGCGATGCGGCTCCTGTGGACCGAGGACGCGCCCTCGTTCGATGGCCAGTATGTCCACTTCGATCAGGCGATGATGTTCCCCAAGCCCGTCCAGCGGCCCCACCCGCCCATCATCGTCGGGGGTCGGTCGACCCCCGCCCTCCAGCGCGCCGCCCGCTGGGACGCCGGGTGGATGCCCAGCCAGGTGACCACGGACGAGATCGCGGATGGCGCGACGCGACTCCGGGACCTGCGGGCCGCTGCCGGCCACGCCCCGACGCTGCCCACAGTCGGCATCAACGTCCACTCCGTGCTCGCAGGGTCGGTCCAGGATGCGTATCGCATGGCGGCGGCGACCCTCGGCGACCACTTCCAGGACCTCGACGCCTACCAGGCGCGGACGCTCTCGGGGGATCCGGCCACGATCGCGGAGCGGATCGGGGCCTACCGCGCAGCAGGCGTCGACTACATCGAGCTGAAGCCGCTCGTCCCCTCCGTGGACGCGCTCATCGAGCACCTGCGCGTGTTCCACGACACGGTGATGCCGGCCGTGGAGCGGCTGCTCGCAGCCACATCGTCGACCGTCGCGGAGGGAGCCGCATGAGCATCGAGCGCCGGACCATCGAGGTCCCGTCCATCTATCCCATGACCTGGCAGTACAGCCCGGCCATCTCCGTCCGGGGTGGCCGGACGCTGTACATCAGCGGCATCATCGGGGCGCGCCCGGACGGGTCCATCCCGGTGGGTGACATCACCGCCCAGGCCGAGCTCGCCTTCGCCAACCTCGAGCAGGTGGTGCGTGCCGGCGGGGGCACGATGCGTGACATCGTCAAGGTCAACGTGTACGTCGGCGAGGAGTACGCGTCGCGGGCCGCCGAGCTGCGCCAGATCCGGCAGCGTCACTTCCCGTCGGAGTTCCCGACGAGCACCCTGGTGCGGGTCGCCGGCTTCGCCAACCCCGACTACCTGTTCGAGATCGAGGCGATCGCGGTGGTGCCGGAGGACCCGTCCACCGCGAACGGCGCCGGGGAGGCACCGGACGCGACCGCCGCGGGCGGGCTGGTCATCGTGGCGCCCGCCGACCGCATCATCAACGGCGCGGAGCAGACGAGGGGCATGGTCCGCGAGTCCGGGGTCACCCCCGAGACCGCTGGTGCGCGCCAGCTCTGGACCGGCTACGTGACGACCCCACCGGGCATGGTCAGCGGCGCCCACCACCACGGCGATGCGGAGTCGTCGATCTTCGTCATCTCGGGCCACGCCCGCTTCACGTGGGGCGAGCGGCTGGAGCACGGCCGTGACACCGGGCCGGGCGACTTCATCTATGTCCCGCCGCGGGTCATCCACGCCGAGACCAACCTGTCGGACACGGAGCCGTTCGTGTTCGTCGTGGCGCGCAACAGCGGCACCATGACGACCGTCAACGTGGAGGTCGGCGGGGCCTCCTGCGACGCGGGCTGACGCTCGACGGCGACCCCCTGGCGGGATGCGACCGCCCAGCCCACGGTCCGGCGGGCGACCGGGCGGCCCGGCGGCCAGCAGGCTCGGCGGCCAGCAGCGTCAGCCGGCGGGAGCGAGCGAGGGCAGCGGGGACAGGCCGGGCATCGGGAGCGCGCAGGCCGCGGGCGCCACCGGACTCGCACCCGGCACCGGGGACGGGCCGGCGGTCGCCGGGATGTCGAGCGTGGAGACCAGCTGCTGGAAGACGGCGTCGATGTCCGCTGCGCGGGCCAGCGAGCCCAGCGACTGGAGCTGCACGACATGCTCGCCGGTGTACACGATGCGGGACTTGAGGGTGCCCTGGTTGCCACTCGCGTCGGCCACATCGACCTGGAAGTCGCGCGCGGGGAACCCCTGGTGGAGGGCGGGTGTGCACGAGACCAGGGTGCCGCCGGTCGCCGCGGCCGATCCCTGGACCCCGCCATCGATGTCGTAGCCGCCCGTCGCCTCGGAGATCTCGAACGCCGAGAGGGTCGAG
>CAZYTQ010000077.1:0-2256 GCA_964650135.1 uncultured Anaerolineaceae bacterium
TCGTGGTCGACCGGTCGGACCGATCGGCAGGGTATCCCCGCCATGGGGGGCCGCCGCCACGGCGAGGCGCCCGAGGGCGGGAGGCCGGCAGGGCGGGAGCCAGCCACGGCGGGAGCCAGCCACGGCGAGGGGCCGCATGGCGGGAGGCTACGGGACGGAGGGCAGGCACGGCGGAGGCCGGCATGGCGGGAGGCCACGGGGCGGGAGGCCACGGAGCGATGGGCCGCACGGCGGAGGCAGGCACGGCGGTGGACGGCACAGGCGTCCGGTCGCTGACCGGTCCGACAGGCCTACTTGACCACCGGGAACGGCACCCCCACGGTCCGGATGACGTCGAACGCGCCCTGGGCGTGCGCCGGGTCGTCTGCGCGCTCGTGCGACCACCAGGTGAGGACGACCGTGCTGCCCACCTGGGCCACGCTGAACTGGGCATCGAGCGGGAAGTTCGTCTGACCGAACCCGGAGCCCAGGTAGCGCGCCAGCTCGGCTGCCTCCGATGCCGCCTGGTCCGTGGTGCGCAGGTCGTAGACCACGACGAAGCCCTGGTCGGCATCAGGCCCGAGGACCTGGAGCACGGTGCGAGGCGTCTGGGTCAGGGACGCCGGCTCGGACGGCCGGTACGCGCCGACCGGAGGCGCCAACTGATAGCCTGCCCCGGCCAGCGTGTCGGTGAGCACACCGACCGTGCCGCGGAGCGCCGTGCCGAGCGACGCCACTGGCGTGGCGAGCGGCACCGACTCCTCGCGAACGGGCTGCGGACCGCCACAGGCACCCATCACCAGGACCGCCAGCGCCAGGCCTGCCAAGGTCCCGGGTCGCCGACCGCGCCCGCGACTCATCCGGGAGGCCACGTCATGACCCGACCACCCATCAGGTGGACGTGCAGGTGGTCGACGGTCTGACCACCGCCCCGGCCGATGTTGGTCACCAGCCGATAGCCGGCGTCGGCCACGCCCTGGGTCCGGGCGACCTCCGCGGCGACCGCGAACAGGTGACCCACGAGCGGCGCATGGGCGTCGGTGATCTCCGCGGCCGATCGGATGTGATCGCGCGGGATGAGCAGGATGTGGGTGGGCGCGCGCGGCGAGATGTCGTGGAACGCCAGGACCTGGTCGTCCTCGTGGACGAGGCGGGCCGGGATCTCGCCGCCGACGATGCGACAGAACAGGCATTCGGGATCCGTGCTCATGGGACCTCCTGGTGGGATATCGACGGCGAGCGCATCAGCTCGGTCGCAGGACATCGAGCACGACCCAGTCGGTCTCCTGCTCGCGTCGCAGGACCTCCAGCCCGGCGTCGCGGAACGACTCGACGACATCCGCCTCGCGGTCGATGAAGATGCCCGATGCGAGCAGCCGACCACCCGGCCGGACCGACGCCTCCAGCGCCGGTGCCAGCTGGACCAGCAGCGACGCGATGAGGTTGGCGAGGACCAGGTCGAACGGCGGCCGGGTGGCCATCCGACGCGCCGCCCCGACCCCTCCGTCCGGGATCGGCACGGAGCCCCGGGCAGCGGTCATCCGGCGCAGCACCCGGTTGCGACGTGCGTTGGCGAGCGTGGCGTCGACCGCGATCGGATCCGTGTCCACGCCATGCACCGACCGCGCGCCCAGCTTCGCGGCCGCGATGGCGAGGATGCCCGAGCCACAACCGACATCGAGCGCGCGTGCGCCATCGACGAGTCCCTCGTCCGCCCAGCGCTCGATGCCCGCGAGACACAGCCGGGTCGTGGGATGGAGTCCCGTGCCGAAGGCCATGCCCGGGTCGAGGGCCAGGATCACGTCGTCGGGCGTGGCGTGGTGACGCCGCCAGGTGGGTCGGATGACGATGCGACGGCCGATCCGGAGCACCGGGAAGTGCTGCTTCCAGGCCGCCGCCCACTCCTCCTCGTGGACCGGCTGGACCGTGAGCTCGCCGATGGGTCGCAACCCGAACGCCTGGAGGTGACCCAGGTCACGCTCCACCTGCTCGATGGCGCTGCGCGCGGCAGCCGCGTCCGTGGCCGGCAGATAGGCACGCAGGACGGCCGGTGCATCCGTGCGTGGCCGCGCGCCGAGCCCCTCGTCCGTGAGCGTGAACGGGACCTCGACGGAGACCCCACCGGGCGCCGCGCGATCGAGGATGGCGCTCACCGCCTCGACGGCCTCCTGGTCGGCGGTCACCGCCAGCTCCAGCCACGTACCCGCGGCCATCTGCTCCGGTCGCTCGTCGGTGGGCCTCGGCGTGTCGATGGGACCCACCGGACCGCCGGGTCCC
>CAZYTQ010000077.1:2266-6144 GCA_964650135.1 uncultured Anaerolineaceae bacterium
CCCGCCACGTCCGTGGGTCGCTGTCCGCGTCGTTCGGCCACGCTCAGCTGATGGCGTCCTTGAGCCGGTCCGCGATGCCTCGCTTGGCCTTGCCCTTGCCACGCTGGGTGGGGGTGGGACGCGCCGGCTCGTCCGTGCGCTCACCCGATTCGAGCGCCAGCTCCTCGAGCAGCGAGCGTTGGCGCGGCGTGAGGCGCGTGGGTACCTGGACATCGACCAGGACATGCAGGTCACCCCGGACCCCCGGACGTCGCAGGTGGGGCACGCCTCGACCCCGCAACCGGATCTCGGCGCCCGGCTGGGTACCGGCCTTCACCTCGACGACCTCCTCGCCATCGGGTGTGGGCACCGCGATACGCGCGCCCAGTGCGGCCTGGCTGATGGACACCGGCAGCTCCACGTACAGCTCGGTGTCCTGGCGACGGAGGGCCGGGTGCGGCTCGACATGGGTGACCACGTACAGATTGCCCGGCGTCCCGCCCCGCGGCCCGGCCTCGCCCTCACCCGAGAGTCGGATCTGGTGACCGTCATCGATCCCCGGCGGGATGGTCACCCGCAGCGTCCGCTTGAGCTCCGTGCGCCCCTCGCCGCGGCACACGGGGCAGACACGCTCCACGATCTGGCCGGCTCCCCGGCAGCGGCCACACACCGTCACGTTGACCATCTGGCCGAGCATCGTGGAGCGCACCTGGCGGATCTCGCCCGATCCATCGCACTGGGGGCAGGTCGTGGGCGTCGAGCCCGGCTCGGCGCCCGTGCCGGTGCAGGTCTCGCAGGTCCCCAGCGCGGCGAAGGTGATGTCCTTGGCGACGCCCTTGATGGCCTCGTCGAATGTCAGCTGGAGGTCGTAGCGCAGGTCGGCGCCGGTCGCCGCCCGCGTCCGTCGCTGGGAGCCAGCCGCCGCGCCCCCGAAGAAGGCATCGAAGATGTCCCCGAATCCCGCGAAGCCACCGAACGGCCCGAAGCCGTCCGCGCCTGCACCCCCGACACCCGCTCGACCGAACGTGTCGTACGCCTGTCGTCGCTGCGGGTCGGACAGGACCTGATACGCCTCGTTGATCTCCTTGAACCGCTCGTCCGCACCGGGCTCGCGGCTGACGTCCGGGTGCCACTGCTGGGCGAGCTTGCGGAAGGCGCGCTTGAGCTCCTCGTCGGACGCGCCGCGGGGCACGCCAAGGATGTCGTAGTAGTCGCGGGTGGAGGCCATCGTGTGGGTCGAGTATAGGCAACCATGCGGGTTCTTCCGGCGGAGCCCATCCGGGCGCAGAACCTGTCACTCCCTGTCACATCCATGCCTACCATCGAGCGTGATGGATGAGCTGCGGACCGTCGACCGCGCCACGGCGCGTCGCTTCCTGGTGACCCGCCACGAGCTGGCTCCGCCGAGGGCCCTCGAGGGTGACCTGGATGGCGTGCGAGCGGTCATGGGCCGCCTCGGCTCCATCCAGTTCGATCCGCTCGCGGTCGCCGGTCGGAACCACGACCTCGTGCTGCACGCCCGCGTGCAGGGCTACCGGCGCTCGTCCACGGACGAGCTGCTGTACGGCACGCGCGAGCTGTTCGAGATCTGGAACAAGGGCCTCAGCCTCGTGCCGACCGCGGAGCTGCCGTGGTATCGCGTGATGTGGGACTCGCACGCGCCGGGGATGCGCGACGGGGTGCTCACCCGGAGCGCGGCCACGGTCGAGGAGGTGCTCGGCCGTATCCGCGCGGAGGGCCCGCTGTCCAGCCTCGACTTCGAGCGCAAGCCGGCCATCGACTGGTGGTGGGGGCCCACCTCGGAGAACCGTGCGGTGCTGGAGGCGATGGAGGCCAGCGGCATCGTCGGGCTCGCGCGGCGGGACGGCAACCGCAAGTACTTCGACCTCATCGAGCGGCTCTACCCACCGGAGCTGCTCGCGCTGCGGCCGTCGCGTCATGAGCAGCTGCGTCACAAGCTGTACTCGCGGTACCGGGGTCACGGCCTGCTGGGTGCCGTCGGCCCGGCCGAGCTGTGGTACGGCACCGGCAAGGCCCGCCGCACGCCCGCGGTACCGGCCGACGAGCCGGTCCGCAGCGAGCTCCTGGAGGAGTTCGTGGCGGACGGGGACCTGCTCCCCGTGCGCGTGGATGGGCTCCGTGGGCTGCGGTTCGTGCTGGGCACCGAGCTCGACCTGCTGGACGATTCGCGGCGGTCGCTCCCCGGCGAGCCCGAGGTGACCTTCCTCGCCCCGCTCGACCCGCTGGTCTGGGATCGGGACCTGCTGCGCGAGCTGTTCGACTTCGACTACGTCTGGGAGGTCTACACGCCGGAGCACAAGCGCCGCTGGGGCTACTACGTGCTGCCGCTGCTGTTCGGCGATCGGCTCGTGGGTCGCATCGAGCCACGCTTCGACCAGGCCACGGGGACGCTGCGCGTGCTGGGCCTGTGGTGGGAGCCGGGCTTCGACCCGCGCCGCGCGGACGGCTTCGTGCCCGCCATGCGTCGGGCCCTTGCCGCCTACCTACGGTTCGGTGAGGTCCGCACCATCGACTGGGCGCCCCATCTCGGCGGCATGCGACGACTCATCGGTACTCGCCCACGGGATCCGATCGGGGCTACTTGAGCAGCAGCTTGTCCAGACGCCGCGCGGTGATGGCCAGGCCGATCAGCCCGAGGACCACCAGGTATCCGACGTCGAACAGGATGGTCACGTCGACGGTGTCGGTGGTGAGCGCCCGGATCATGTGCACGCCCCGGTAGAGCGGCGTGAGCTCCACGAACGTCCGAAGTGGCTCGCTGTAGGTGGTGATGGGGAAGAACGTGGCGCTGAACAGGAACAGCGGGAGGGTGATGACGAACACGAGGTCGAAGTCCTGCCAGCTGCGCACGAACGTGGTGGCCGCCGTGCCCAGCCCCGCCGCCGCGAAGCCGATGAGCACGGATGCCGGCACCGCGAGCAACGCCAGGGGCGTCGCCACCAGCCCGAGCAGGATCATCACGACCATGAACGCGGCGGCGTAGATCAGACCGCGACCGAGCGCCCATGTGATCTCACCGGTCGCCACGTCCGGCACCCCGAGCGGCGTCGAGAGCATGGCGTCGTACGTGCGTGCGTACTTCAGCTTGTAGAACACGTTGAACGTGGAGTCGTAGATCGCCCCGTTCATCGCCGACGTCGCCAGCAGCGCCGGCGCCACGAACATGGCGTACGGGATGCCCTCGACGTCACCGACGATGGCACCCAGCCCGAACCCCAGGCCCAGGAGGTAGAACACGGGCTCGAAGAAGCCCGACAGGAGCACCCACCACGTGCGTCGATAGACGAGCAGGTTGCGCTCGACGACACGCACCGCACGACCACCGGCCACGGGCATCGGCAGGACCCGACCCATGCTCATGGCTACTGCACCAGTCGTCGATGGAAGGTCCGGGACGCCCACGCGAGACCCACGGCGCAATAGGCGACGAGCACGCCCAGGTTCCACACCGCGAGCATCGGATCGAGCCCACCGATCGCGATGCCCCGTGCGAGCGACACGCCGTTGGCGAGCGGCGTCACCCACGCGATCGGCTGGAGCAGCGCGGGCAGCTGCTCGAGCGGGAAGAACGTGCCACTGAAGATGAACAGCGGGATGATCACGAATCGGTTGATGACCGGGAACATGGCATCGGTCCGCTGGGTCACCGAGAACGCCACGATGGGCAGCGCGAACGCGAGCCCGGTGAGGATGGCGACCGGGATCATGAGCACGCCGGGGCCGATCGTCGTCGCGCCGAACACCAGCATCACCGCGACGAACACGACCGACACGATGGTCAGCCGCACGACCAGCCAGAGCGCAAGTCCGGCGACCACGTCCCGCGGCCGGATCGGGGTCGAGGTCATCGCCTGGTAGATGCTGGTGTTCGGCGCGAC
>CAZYTQ010000077.1:6154-16139 GCA_964650135.1 uncultured Anaerolineaceae bacterium
GTAGATGCGGTGCCAGGTGATACCCGACATGATGGGGTACATGGACTCCCCTGCCGCGGTCTGCATCGCGTTCGAGGCGAGGAGCCCCGGCGCGAGGAACACGAGGTAGGGCACGCCATCCAGACCGCCCCCGGTGGAGCCATCGACGAACGTGCCGAGTCCCAGCCCCATCGCGAGCAGGAACATGACCGGTGCGAGGAAGGTCGTGAACAGGCCGCCCCGCCAGGTCCGACGATATGACAGCAGCTGATACTCGAGGACGCGGATCGCGTGGCTCACGGGCGCGCCATGACTATTCGATGAGGGTGCGGCCGGTGAGCCGCAGGAACACGTCCTCGAGGGTGCTTCGGCGGACGAGCACCTGGTCGGGCCGCAGGCCACGCTCGTGGACCTCGATGGCCGCCGCGTCGCCGTCCGTCGTGTACAGCAGGAACCGGTCGGGCAATCGCTCGATCCGCTCGGCGAGCCCTCCGAGCTGCTCCTCGGCCGCGGCCTGGTCGTCGGGCCGGAAGCGCAGCTCCAGCACCTCCTTCGTGGCGTACTGGTCGATCAGGCCGCGCGGTGACCCCTCGGCCACGATGCGCGCCTTGTCCATGACCACGAGGCGGTCACACAGCTGCTCCGCCTCGTCCATGTAGTGGGTCGTGAGGATGAGCGACACGCCCTGCTGCTTGAGCCGGTACAGCCGGTCCCACAGGAGGTGCCGCGCCTGTGGGTCGAGACCCGTCGTCGGCTCGTCGAGCAGCAGCAGGTCGGGCTGGTTGATGAGACCGCGCGCGATGACCAGGCGCCGCTTCATGCCGCCGGACAACGGCTCCACCTGGTCCTTCGCCCGCTCGGTGAGCTGCACGAAGTCGAGCAGCTCCCGGGCGCGCTCTCGCGATTCGCGATACGACAGGTCGAAGTACCGGCCATAGATGACCAGGTTCTCCTCGACGGTCAGCTCGGTGTCGAGGCTGTCCTGCTGGGGCACCACGCCGAGGCGTGCCCGGATGCGCGGCCCATCGGTGACCGGGTCCATGCCCAGCACGCTGAGCGTGCCCTCCGTGATGGGCGAGACGCAGCCGATCATGCGCATCGTCGTGGTCTTGCCGGCACCGTTGGGTCCCAGGAAGCCGAATGCCTCTCCCGCCGCGACCTGGAAGTCGATGCCATCGACGGCCGTCGCCGAGCCGAACCGCTTGGTCAGGCCGCGCGCACGGACGAGGGGTTCGGGCTCCGGGGATGACACTCCGGGATGGTACCCGGCCGTGCCATCGGGCGCCGACGTCGGGACGACCGCTCCGGAGCCGACCGGGATGGTGGACAATGGGGGCATGCGTGTCTCTGCCAAGGCCGACTATGCCATCCGCGCGGCCGCCGAGCTGGCCGCCGCCGACTCCAGCGTGCCGCTCAAGGCCGAGCGCATCGCCGACGCGCAGGAGATCCCCATCAAGTTCCTCGAGACCATCCTCCTGGAGCTGAAGCACGCCGGCGTCGTGCGCAGTCAGCGCGGCCCCGAGGGTGGCTACGCGCTCGCCCGCCCCGGTGACACCATCAGCCTCGCGGATGTCATCCGAGCCGTGGACGGGCCGCTCGCCAACGTCCGGGGCGACCGACCCGAGAACACGACCTACACGGGCGCCGCCGCGGCGCTCACGGATGTCTGGATCGCGGTGCGTGCCGCGCTCCGTGAGATCCTCGAGGAGACGAGCCTCGCCTCCCTCGCTGCGGGCGAGCTGCCGGAGCACGTCACCGCGCGAGCCGGCGATCCGGAGGCATGGCTCTCGCTGGGCCGCGTCCGAGGGCCCAGCCGCGCGGCGCTCGTGGCCGCCGGCCGCTCCCAGGCCGACGCGGCCGACGGCACGGCCGACCTGCCCGACGCCCCGGCCTGACCCGGGCGGCCGTCAGGCCGTGACCAGCTCCTGGCCCGCCCGGCCAGCCACCTCGGCCTCGCCCGGTGCCACGGCCATGCCCGCGCGCGTGGGGCGCACGTACACGATCTGGCCCCGTGCCAGCTCGAGCCGCTCGGCGGTGTCACGCGGCACCTGCGCCCAGACGTGGCTCCCGTCACGCCGGACCAGCTCCACGCGCACCTCGAAGCCGAGGAACACCACGCGATCGATCATCGCCTCGGTGGCCGCTTCGGTGGGCTCGATGAGGATGTCCAGGTCGTGCGGCCGGACAAGGCTGCCGTCGACGTTCGTGACCGGACCCACGAAGCTCATCACGAACTGGTTGGCAGGCCGGTCATAGAGGTCGCGTGGCGAGCCGACCTGCTCGATCGACGCGTCGTCCATGACCACGATGGTGTCGGAGACGTCCATCGCCTCCTCCTGGTCATGGGTCACGAAGACCGTGGTCACGTGGGTCTCGTCGTGGAGCCGCCGGAGCCACGAGCGGAGCTCCTTGCGCACCCGGGCATCGAGGGCCCCGAACGGCTCGTCGAGCAGGAGCACCTCGGGCTCGACCGCGAGCGCCCGGGCGAGCGCGATGCGCTGACGCTGGCCACCCGACAGCTGCGCGGGATATCGATCACCGAACTGCTCGATCTGGACCAGCCGCAGCAGGTCCCGGACACGCGCCTGCACCTCGGCCTTCGGCCGTCGCCGGATGGTCAGCCCGAACGCCACGTTGTCACGCACGGTCATGTGCTTGAACGGCGCGTAGTGCTGGAACACGAAGCCGATGCCGCGCTTCTGGGGCGGTATCCGGGTGACGTCGCGTCCCCCCAGCCAGATACGCCCGTCGTCGGGTGTCTCGAGACCGGCGATGATGCGCAGCAGCGTGGACTTGCCGCTGCCCGATGGTCCGAGCAGCGCGGTCAGCTCGCCGTCGGGGATGTCGAGCGAGATGTCGCGGAGTGCCACGAAGTCGCCGAACCGCTTCGTGACGCCTTCGATGCGGATGGCCATCAGGCACCTCCCGGAGTGGATGCGCCGCCCGAGGATGAGGGCGCGGGCTGGAGCAGGAGCCCCGGTGGCTCCTCGTCGCTGGATCCGTGTGAGCCGCCACGACGCAGCCGTCCGGACTGGAGCAGCTGCATGGCGAAGAGGACGGTGAGCGCGAGCACCGCGAGCACGATGGAGGCGGTGTAGGCGCCCACGAGGTCGAACGCGAGGTATCGCTCCTCGACATGGGTGGTGAGGGTCTCGGTCTTGCCCGCGAGCTTGCCGGACACGATGGCCACGGCACCGTACTCACCGAGCGCACGCGCCGTGGTCAGGATCACGCCGTACATGATGCCCCAGCGGATCGCCGGCAGGGTCACCCGCCAGAACGCGCGCCAGGGTGAGGCGCCCAGGGTGTACGCGGCCTCCTCCTGGTCCATCCCGATCTCCCGGAGCACCGGGATGACCTCACGGATGACGAACGGGAGGCACACGAAGATGGTCGCGAGGACCATGCCCGGCATCGCGAAGATGATGGTGAAGCCCATGCCCTGGAGCATCCCGCCCAGCCAGCTGTTGGCGCCGTAGACCAGGAACAGGGACAGGCCGATGACGACCGGCGAGAGCGCGAACGGCAGGTCCACGAGGGCATTCAGCAACCAACGGCCGGGGAACCGGCGACGCACGATGGCAAGCGCCGTGATGACTCCCATGACCGTGGTCACCGGGATGGTGATGCACGCGATCTGGATGGTCAGCCAGAACGCCGACTGGAACGACGGTCGCGACATCGCCTTGAGGAACGGGTCGAGGCCGCCCTCGAAGGCACGCACGAAGACCATGCCCACGGGCAGGACGAGCAGCAACAGCAGATAGATGAGGACGAACCAGCGGACGCCGAGGCGGGTCACACGGCCGCGGGTCGCGGTCGACTGGACCGGCCGGGCGCCTGTGGCGCCTGCGCTCGTCGCGGCGGTCACTCGGGCTCCTCGTGACGGGACACGCGTCGGCGCAGCAGGTCGAAGCCCAGGAGCAGTCCGAGCGAGGTCATCAGGAGCACCAGCGACACGGCCGCGGCGTCGCCGGGCTGATCGGCCTCCACCTGGCCCATGATGTACACGGAGGCGACCTCGGTCCGGAACGGGATGTTGCCCGAGATGAGCACCACCGAGCCGAACTCGCCGATGCAGCGAGCGAAGGCCAGCGCGCTCCCGGTCAGGATCGCCGGCACCAGGTTGGGGATCACGATGCGCCGGATGACCGTGCCCGGCCCCGCGCCGAGCGACGCGGCGGCCTCCTCCATGTCCCGGTCCAGCTCGAGGAGCACGGGCTGCACGGAGCGCACCACGAAGGGCAGCGTCACGAACAGGAGTGACACGACGATGGCCGTCGAGGCGTACGCGATGTTGATCCCGAACGGGCTTCGCGGGCCATAGAGCGCCAGCAACGTGAGGCCCGTGACGATGGTCGGCAGCGCGAACGGCAGGTCGATGAGGCTGTTGACGAGACGCTTGCCCGGGAAGTCGTCACGCACCAGGACCCACGCGATGAGGGTGCCCATGACCGCGTTGATGAGCACCACCACGAGGGACATCATGAACGTCAGCGTGATCGCCGCGAGCGCCTGCGGGCTGGTCACGGCCGCCACGAACGAGCCGAGACCACCCGCCAGGGACTGCCAGATCAGGGCCGCGATGGGGATGAGGACGATGAGTCCGAGGTACAGCGCAGCAAGGCCGGGGCCTATGAAGCCCCGGCCGTCATAGCCTCCGAGGACGCCCGACCGGTGGTCCGGCCGGGCGTCGACGGCATGGGTCACTCGCCGATCCCGAGCGTCTGGAAGATCTGGGCCATGATGCCCGTGTCGGGGTCGAAGAACCGGGGCCGAGCCTCCGGCCAGCCGCCCAGGTCAGCGACCGTGAACAGCTGCGGCGGCTCGTAGAAGGTGAACTCCGCGGCGACCTCCGGGACCTCCGGACGGAAGTGATGCGTGGCGTAGACCCGCTGCGCCTCGGGCGTGTAGGCGAACTCCACGAACGCCTTCGCCTGCTCGGGCGCGTCGCCCGTCAGCGTGGCCGCGATGGGGTTCTCGATGAGGATGGTCGCATCGGGCACGATGACCTCGAGCGGCACACCACTGTCCTGTGCGAACAGTGCCTCGTTCTCATAGGCGATGAGCACGTCACCCTGGCCATTGGCGAAGGTGGTCAGCGCGTCGCGGGCACCCCGGTCCCAGACCGCCACGCGGGAAGCCAGCCGGGTCAGGTAGTCGACCGCCTCCTCGTGCGTCTTGCCGGCCAGGATCTGCGCCTGGTAGGCGGCGAGGATGTTCCACTGCGCACCACCCGATGTGATCGGGTTCGGGGTGATGACCACGACGTCCTCGCGGGTCAGGTCGTCCCACGTGTGGATGCCCTTGGGGTTCCCGGGTCGGACCGCGAAGGACACGACGCTGTTGTGGACGATGCCGCCGTACGGGTTCTCGTCCCAGTCCGGAGCCACGATGCCCGGCTCGACGAGTCGCTCGACGTCCGGCCACAGGGCGAGCGCGACGAGGTCCGCGGGCAGACCCGCGGAGACGGCACGACTCTGGTCGCCCGAGGGTCCGTAGGACTCCTCGAACGTGGCGCCCTGGCCAGCCGGGGTCGCCTGGAACAGCGGGATGAGCTCCTCGTATGCCTCGCGTGGTGTCGTGTACGCGACGAGGGTCAGCGCCCCGGGGGCCGTCTGGAAGCTGGGCGCCGGGTCCTGCGCGACCGCGCCACCGGCGACCGTCAGCGAGAGGCCGATGGCCAGGGCACCGATGCCCAGCGACCGGCGATGTCGGGTGTGTTCCACGGTTCCTCCTGTTCCCTATTGTAGATCCTAGTCCTATGGGCGCGATAGACAACCGCGCATGACGATGCCCGGGCCCGGCAAGCACGGACCAGCACTGCCCACCGGATCCACTGCGACAGGGTTTATACCACAATGTCTACCGGATCACTCTACAAGGCGCCCGGGGCTGCGCCCTCCGGCCAGCGCGAGTCGATGGTGGGTGTCGGTGGAGCGGCCCACATCGTGGGCGGGGTGCCGGCGGCAAGGCACCGGAACCGGCCGATGCGGTCGAGCCGCGTCGGTGCTTCGTCCCGACGCCCAGGATCCGGGCGGGTCGCCCGCCCAGGCGCCGAGCGACGGCGCGGCGTCCAGGAGCCCTCGGGCTCAGACCTCCTTGTACTCGCCTTCGACCGTCTCGTCCTCGGCTGGTCCGGACGAGGCATCGTCGCCTGCGGGCGGACCGGACTCGTAGGCGGCCGCACCGACCCGCTGGAGGACCGTCGCGAGCGACTCGGCGCCGCTCCGGATGGCCGCCAGGTCGTTGCCCTTGAGCGCCTCGCGGAGGGACTCGGTCTGCTGCTCGACCTCGGCCTTGTCCGCCGCGCTCACCTTGTCACCCAGGTCACGCAGGGTCCGCTCGGCCTGGAAGGCGAGCGCGTCCGCCTGGTTGCGGACCTCGACCTCCTCGCGCCGCTGGCGATCCTCGTCCGCGTGCTCCTTCGCCTCGTTGACCATCCGGTCGACGTCATCCTTGGAGAGCATCGAGGACGCGGTGATGCGGACCTGCTTCTCCTTGGCCGTGGCCCGGTCCTTGGCCTTCACATCGAGGATGCCGTTGGCATCGATGTCGAAGGTCACCTCCACCTGGGGCACGCCACGGGGGGCCGGCGGGATGCCATCGAGGATGAACGTGCCCAGGGTCTTGTTGTCACCGGCCATCTCGCGCTCGCCCTGGAGGATGTGGATCTCCACCTGGGGCTGGTTGTCCGAGGCGGTCGAGAAGACCTGGCTCTTGGACGTCGGGATGGTCGTGTTGCGGTCGATGAGCCGGCTCATCACGCCACCCAGGGTCTCGATGCCCAGGGACAGCGGCGTGACGTCGAGGAGCAGCACGTCCTTGACCTCACCGGCCAGGACGCCCGCCTGGATGGCGGCGCCGACGGCCACCACCTCGTCCGGGTTGACACCCTTGTGGGGCTCCTTGCCGCCGAACATCTTCTTGACGGCCTCGACCACGGCAGGCATCCGGGTCATGCCGCCGACGAGGATGACCTCGTCGATGTCGGACGGCTTGAGGCCCGCGTCCTTGAGCGCTGCGGTGACGGGCGCCGCGGTGCGCTTCACGAGGTCCGCCACGAGGTCCTCGAGCTTCGCCCGACTGAGCGACACCACGAGGTGCTTGGGACCCGTCGCGTCCGCCGTGATGTAGGGCAGGTTGATCTCGGTCTGGGTCGCGGAGGAGAGCTCGATCTTGGCGCGCTCGGCGGCCTCCTTGAGCCGCTGCAGGGCCTGCTGGTCCTTCGAGAGGTCCATGCCCTGGTCCTTCTTGAACTCGGCCAGCAGCCACTCGATGATGCGCTGGTCGAAGTCGTCACCGCCCAGGTGGGTGTCACCGTTGGTGGCCTTGACCTCGAACACGCCATCACCCAGCTCGAGGATGGAGATGTCGAACGTGCCGCCGCCGAGGTCGTAGACCGCGATCTGCTCGTCCTTCTGCTTGTCCAGGCCGTAGGCCAGGGACGAGGCGGTGGGCTCGTTGATGATGCGCTTGACATCGAGCCCCGCGATGCGGCCGGCGTCCTTGGTGGCCTGGCGCTGGGTGTCATCGAAGTAGGCCGGGACCGTGATGACGGCCTCGGTGACCTTCTCGCCGAGATACGCCTCGGCGTCCGTCTTGAGCTTCTGGAGGATCATCGCGGAGATCTCGGGCGGGGTGTAGGACTTGCCGTCCGCGACCACGACCTTGATGCCGTCCGTCTTGGCGTCCTTCTCCACGCTGTACGGCACGAGCTCGCGCGAGCGCTGGACCTCCGGATCGTCCCATCGGCGACCCATGAAGCGCTTGATGGAGTAGACGGTGTTGGTGGGATTGGTGATGGCCTGCCGCTTGGCGATCTGGCCGACCAGCCGCTCCCCTGCCTTGGTGAAGGCCACGACGGACGGCACGGTGCGGCCGCCCTCCGCGCTGGGGATGACGACAGGCTCGCCGCCCTCCATGACCGCGACCACGGAGTTCGTGGTGCCGAGGTCGATGCCGATGATCTTGCCCATAGGGTGTGTGCTCCTTGCGATCGGGGCCCGCCGGCCCCGGAGTGGTATCCGGTTCGGTGTGTCTAGTCGGTGGTCGCGGGCGCGGTGGCCACGACGACCAGCGCGGGCCGCAGGACCCGGTCCCGCGAGAGATAGCCCCGCTGGAGCTCCTGGATGACGGTGCCCTCCGCGACGTCCGCGATGGGAGCCATGCTCACCGCCTCGTGGAGTCGCGGGTCGAAGATGGTGTCGAGGGCCTCGATGGGCGTCACGCCCTCCGACTCCAGGACCCCCGCAAGCTTCCGGTCGATGGCGGCGATGCCCTCGACCCACGGCGAGCCCGCCTGGTCCGGGGGGGCATGCTCGAGCGCCCGGGCGAGGTCGTCCGCGACCCCCAGGACCTTGCGCAGCAACGCCTCGCTCGCCTGTCCCAGCTCCCGGAAGCGGTCCTCCTCGGTCCGTCGCTTGTAGTTCGCGAAGTCAGCGGCGGTGCGCTGCCACTGGCCGCGGATGGTCTCCACCTCGGCCTCGGATGCCTCGGCACGCGCCTGCCACTCCACGAGCTGCTCCATGAGCGCGGTCGTGGAGGTGTCCAGGGCGTCGATGCGTTCCTCGGCGCGGGTCTTCGGGCGAGCCTCGTCCGGGGCGCCATTGGTCGGGCTCGTGGGGGACCCGGCGTCCGGGGACCCGTCAGCGTGGTCGTTCGTGTCGTTCATGCGTACAGGTGGTCCACCAGCTCGTTCATGAGGCCGCTCACATAGCGCACGGTCGAGATGGCGTGGGGATACGCCATCCGGGTGGGACCGAGCACGCCCACCACCCCCACGGCGCGGCCCATGCGACCGTAGGGAGCCAGGATCAGGGACACGTCGTGCATCGCGTGATGTGCGTTCTCGCTGCCGATGTAGACACGCACCTCACCCGCGGCCGTCAGGTGCGGCACCAGCTCGGCCAGGAACGCCCGGTCCTGGAGCACACCGAAGATCCGCCGGACCGTCTCGGAGCGTGCGAACTCGGGCGCATCCATGACGTTGAGGAGACCCTCGCTGAAGACGTCCTCCACCGCCGAGGAGTCGAACTCGCGCATCACCTGGACCAGTCGGCCCGCGGCGCGCAGCAGCAGGGCGTCCACCGGTGGTTGGGTGCCCGCGAGGTCCGCCAGCACGTTCGATGCGCCCACGGCGGAGCGACCCGCGAGCAGCTCGTTGAGGGTCTGCGAGATGGCCGCCAGGTGCTCGTCATCCTCAGGTCCGTCGACCGCCAGCAGGACCTGCTTCACGGGACCCTCCGCGAGCGCCACGACGAGGCTCACCATGCGTGAGCCGGCCGCCACGAGGTCGACTCGCCGCACGCGGCAGGAGGGTGGCTTGGCGGCCGTGGCGATTCCCGCGACGTGGGTCGACGTGGCGAGCGTTGCGGCCGCGAGCCGGAACCACTGCTCGGATGCGTACTCGACCTGCCCGAACTGGTGGCGGATCATGAGCTGCTCGACGGGCGCCAGCGACACGGCGTCCGTGATGGACTCCACGTACAGCCGGTAGCCCTTGTCCGTGGGCACCCGACCGGCGCTCGTGTGCGGGTGATCGAGGAAGCCGTTGGCCTCGAGCTCGGCCATCACGTTGCGGACCGTGGCGGGACTGACCCCGAGGTGATAGCGATGCACCAGGGCCTGGCTGCCCACCGGCTGTGCGGTGGCCACGTATTCCTCGATGATGGCCCGCAGGATCGCCTCGGATCGAGGTTCCAGCGGACCGGGTCGATCCCTGCGACGTGCCATGGTCCTCGTGACTCCACCGGCTGCCACGCCCCTGGCGACCGGCTCTGCTCGTGGTTAGCACTCTCGGGTGGCGAGTGCTAACCATGCGGGTGGCATCGTACCAGTCGACCTGCCGGGCGTCAACGACCCGGAGCGTGCGCGTACGCATCCAGACGTCTGTGCCGGCCTCCGCCGTGCCGGCCTCCGCCGTGCCGGCCTCCGCCGTGCCGGCCTCCAGCCGGTTCGGCGGCTCCCATGGCGGGGATACCCTGCCGATCGGTCCGACCGGTCG
>CAZYTQ010000078.1:0-15143 GCA_964650135.1 uncultured Anaerolineaceae bacterium
CATGCCCGGGTTGGCGGCGATCACGAAGGTCTCCTCGGCCGCCCGCCGGGCCATCGCGAAGCAGGCGCCATCGGCGGCGATCACACGCACCTCGCCGTCACGCAACGCCGGATGACGCTTGCGCAGACCGATGAGGTCGCGCACGTACCGCCGCAGATCATGGTCCCAACGTCCGCGATCCCACGGATATGCCCCGCGGTTGAGCGGGTCCTGCTCGCCGGTCAGCCCGATCTCGTCGCCGTAGTAGACACAGGGCGCGCCCGGCAGCGTCATCTGGAGCAGCGTGGCGATGCGCACCGCGTCGACCGAGCCGCCCATGACGCTGCGCATCCGCGGGGCATCGTGGCTACCCAGCAGGTTGAGCATCACCGCGGTCACGTCGGGGTCATAGAGCGTCAGCAGTCGCTCCAGCTCCGCCCCGAACGAGGCACCGTCCCGTGGCACCACGTGCCGCCGGTACTCGTCGTGCTGGCCGGCCACGCGCAGGTCCAGGTCCGCGCCCGCGGCATAGCCCAGGATCGCCTCCCCAAGGGGGTAGTCCATGAGGGCATCGAAGTGCTGCCCTGTCAGCCACTCCGGCTTGGGGGTCCAGATCTCGGCCACGAGATACGCATCGGGCCGGATGGCGCGGCACCGCGCCCGGAACTCCGTCCAGAAGCCACCCGCGATCTCCTCGGCGACATCCAGGCGCCAGCCATCGATGCCGAATCGCAACCAGCGCTCCGCGACCTGGAGCAGGTACTCCCGTGTCTCGCCATGCTCGACGTTGAGCTTGGGCAACGCCGGCAGACCCCACCAACCCTCGAAGCCGAGCACCCGGCGTGACGCCTCGCCCGCGCCCATGCCCTCGCTCGTCAGTCGGTGGATCTCGGCGTGCTGCTCGGGCCCCGGGTAGACCACCAGTGGGTCCCCCGCTCCCAGCCGCTCCCGGTCGAGATGGAACCAGTCGAGGAACGGCGAATGGATCCCCGCCTCGGCGACGTGATGGAAGCGCCAGAAGCCGCGACCACAGTGGTTGAACACGCCATCGAGGACGACCCGCATGTCCCGTGCGTGCGCCTGGTCGAGCAGCTCCCGGAGTGCAGCGTCCCCGCCCAGGAGCGGGTCGACCGTCCAGTAGTCGTCCGTGTGATACCGGTGGTTCGAGGCCGACGCGAACACGGGCGTCAGATACAGCGCCGTGATGCCCAGGTCCACCAGCTCGTCGAGCTGCTCGACGACACCCAGCAGGTCACCCCCCTTGTAGCCGTGCACGGTGGGTGGCTCGTCCCACGGCTCCATCGCCGCCGGCTTGGGCACCCGCTCGCTGGCCGCGAACCGGTCGGGGAAGATCTGGTAGAACACGGCCTCCCGCGCCCAGCGCGGCGTGTCCACGCTCACGCGCGGTCCTCCTGTGTCATGGAACGGTCAGGGACAACCGGCGATGTCGCGCCAGGTGGCCACGGTATCCTCGATGACCTGGGCAGGACCCGCGGAGCCATCCACGGTCAGCGTGCGGTTGGGGATCTCGCCGCACTGGGCATCCTTCTCCACGGCCTCCCACGAGCCACGCGTGTACTTGTACTGGAGCGCCGTCCCGGACCGGGCCGGCAGGTCGATGGACCAGGTCGATGCATCCCGCTGGGTCATGGGTGTGTCCCCCGGCGCCCAGCCCTGGAAGTCCCCCGCGATGTACAGCTGGGCGTCCGGCGGCGTCTCGGCAGGGACGGTCACGCGGAACGTCAGCGTCACCAGCTGCTCCTCGGCCACCACGTCGACGGGCTCCGAGGGCGGCGACGTGTCGGCGCCATCGTCCTGCGCCGCGACCTGGTAGATGTAGCGCGTCCCCGCCTCGACCGTGAGATCCGTGAACGACGTGCCCTCGCTCGTGCCGATCCGCGACGGCACCCCATCACCCTCCGGCGCCCGGAGCACGACGTAGCGCACGACGTCGCCGGTGGTGTCGGGGGCCCAACGGATGGTGACGTGGTCCGCGGCGACGTCCAGCAGCTCCAGCCCGGTCGGGGCGGCCGGCGCGCTGGGGTCGGGATCCGGCGCCATGACCAGCCGCTGCTCCCCGGGCAGCGTGGACCACGACCTGCCGCCATCCATGGAGGCACGCACCGTGGTCGCGAACGTCCCCGGGCCGTCCGGACGCACACCGCCCGTCCAGGTGTCCGGATCATCGGCTGAGGGAGTGGCGAGGCTCCAGGCCCAGCCACCGGCTTCCGGGTCGCTGCCGACCGGGCCGATGCCGACCTCGACCCGCACACCCTTCGCGGGATCCGTCGACGAGCCCTCCTGGATGCCCACGGTGCCGGTCACGGGGACCGGCGGGCCGGAGAGGCTGAGCGGCAGCTCGCGGACCGCCGGGTCGCGGGCGAACAGGAGTCCGAGCTGGACCCGCGGCAACGAGACCACCTCCGGCGAGCGGCTGGACGGGTTGCCCATGGCGTCGAGCGCGGTGACCACGTGATACGCGGCCGCGCCATTGCGCACGCCCTCGTCCACGAACGTCGGCCCGGTGGTCTCGCCCACCAGCCGGAAGCCACCTCCCGGGACCACGGAGCGCCACACCTGGTACCGGGACGCACCCGCGACCGGCTCCCAGGTCAGCTCCACGCGTCCGGGCGCGGCCACCGCCGCGATGCGCGCCGGCGCCGGTGGCGCGGTCAGGTCTGCGGCTGGATCGGCGAGCAGGACGCGCGCCGTGCGACCCGGGATGGCCACCTGCACCCGCCCGTCCGCGACGAGCACCGCGGCCGGATCACCCGAGCCTCCCACGACGTCGGCCAGCGCGTCGGTGAGTGCCAGGCCATCGGGCAGGCGGCCCGTGACATCGAGATCGAGGGTCCAGGCGGCATCGCCGGTGTTGACCACCACGAGCGCCGCGTCATCGGCGCTCCGCCGCAGGTAGCCCAGCGCACCCACGGCATCCTCGCTGCCCAGGAAGGCCAGCTCGCCCGCGCGCAGCGCCGGTCGTGTCGCGCGCAGCTCGCCCAGCCGCGTGTACCACGCGAGCACGTCGGCATCCTCGCCGTCCCAGGGATAGGGCCGTCGGTCATCGGGGTCGTCCTGTCCGGAGAGTCCGACCTCGTCACCGTAGTAGATGGAGGCCATGCCCGGCATCGTCAGCTGGATCGCGGACACCAGCCGGAGCGCCTCGATACCCTGTGCCCGGGCCGCGGGGTCGGATGTGGCGGCGTCGTGCTCCTCAGCCGGTGTCAGCGTCCACAGGATGCGTGTCGTGTCGTGGCTGTCGAGCATGTGCAGCAGCGCGTCCCAGGCAGCGGCGGGATAGTCCTCCTGCATGCCCGCGATCGCCCGAGCGAAGCCGCTCGGCGTCAGGCCGGCGATCGCGCCGTCGAGGTCGGGGGTGTCGCCGTTGACGAGGCCGATGACGGCTCGACGGAAGCGATAGTCCATGGTGGAATCGGCCTGGTCACCAAGGAGCCATGCGGACGAGTCGTTCCACTCCTCCGCGATGACCAGGGCGTCCGGGTCCTCGGCGCGCGCCGCCTGGCGGATCGCCCGCAGGAAGGCCGGTGACAGGTCGTTGGCGACATCCAGGCGCCAGCCGTCGATGCCCCGCCGAAGCCAGTGTCGGACCACGCCGTCCTCGCCCGTGATGAGCTCCACCACCTCCGGTGTCTCACGCAGCGCCGGGATGGTGTCGAAGCCTGCCCAGCTCTCGTAGTAGGTGTCGGTCCCACCCGGTGTGGACGGTGCGCACGGTGATGGCTGCCCGGGACCCGGCGCGCGGAACGTGAACCAGTCGCGATACGGCGAATCCGCGGACTCGCAGGCGCCCAGCTCGTCGTAGCGGCCCGTCCGATCGAACCACGGTGAGTCGGACGAGACGTGGTTGAACACGCCGTCGAGGATCACCCCGATGCCCCGCGCATGCGCCCCCTCGATGAGCGCATCGAAGTCGGCATCCGTGCCCAGGTCCGGGTCGATGGCCAGGTAGTCGGTCGTGTCGTAGCGGTGGTTGGAGGGCGCCGCGAAGATGGGGTTCAGGTAGATCGCCGTGATGCCGCGCGCGGCGAGATCGTCCAGATGGGCGGTCAGTCCCGCGAGGTCGCCTCCGAAGAAGTCGCGACCCAGGGGCTGCTCGTCGCAGGGCACGCCCTGGTAGGCGCGACAGTAGCCCTCCGGCAGCTCGTCCCAGCCCTTGACCAGGATGGGGTTGCCGTAGACGTCGCCGTGGCGGTACCGGGCGGCACCATCCGGACCCGGCGTCGCCTCCGGAGCGGGATCGTTCGTCGGGTCACCGTTGGCGAACCGGTCGGGGAACACCTGGTAGACCACCGCGCCGCGTGTCCAGGCGGGTGTCGTGAAGTCCGGGTCATGGACGGTCAGCTGCCAACCCGGCGTGTCGATGGCGCTCCGGCCGATCGTGCCGGTCCCGCCGTCGAGCGCCACGTCATCGGACAGGAAGCGCCGCGAGGCGCCGTCCGCGACCACGAACGAGTAGTCGAGGATGGTCGGCGTGAGGGGCACGTCGAGGGCCGCCTGCCACCAGTCGACGCCGTGCTCACCCTCGGTCGGGTCGGTCGCGACCACCTCCATGGGCAGCGACGTGGTCGTGCCGGCCAGCCGATCGGTCACCACCACGCGCGCGGAGCCGAGGTCCCCGGCCGCGGCACGCACACGCAGCAGCACCTCGCTGCCGGCGGGCACGGCGCCGGTGGGCGAGCGATACAGGTCCGACCGACTGTCGTGCTGGAGGTCACCCTGGCTGATGGTGCCGTCGACGGCGAGCCGGGGACGCCCGGACATGCCCGACGGCGCAGGCGCGGTCGACGGGGCGGGCACGCCCGACGGCGCAGGCACCCCCGACGGTGCGGCCGACGTGCCCGCCGAGGGCCCCGCTGCCCCGACCGGCCCGGCGACCGCCAGCGCGACGAGCAGCGCCAGCGGCCACGACCCCCTGGACCTCACCCCTTGACACCCCCGAGCGTGAGGCCGGACACGAGGTACTTGGAGACGTACACGAACAGGATGACGATGGGCACGGACACGATGATGGCGGACGCGGAGAGGTCCGCCCACTGCGTCTGGAACTGCGCCTGGAAGCGCTGGATGCCCAGCGGCCAGGTGAGCAGCTCCTCCTTGCCACCGATGAGCACGCGCGCCGTGAAGTACTCGCCCCACGCGGCGAGGAAGTTGAACAGGAACACGATGGCGAGGGCCGGCACGGACAGCGGCAGGAGCACCTTGCGGAACGCCTGGAACTCCGAGCAGCCGTCGATGAGGGCAGCCTCCTCCAGCTCCACGGGGACCGTGTCGTAGTAGCCCTTGAGGATCCAGATGCTGAACGGGATGGCCGTCACGGAGTACGCGATGACCAGGCCCTGGTAGGTGCCCGTCAGCCGCAGCTGGGCGGCCAGCAGGAAGATCGGCACCAGCAGCATGATGCCCGGGATGAGCTGCGTCGCGAACAGGAACGTCAGCCCCAGCGAGCGACCCCGGAACTTGTAGCGTGAGAAGGCGTACGCCGAGGTGGCGGCCAGGATGAGCCCGACCGACGCGGTGCCCAGGGTGATGACAAGGCTGTTGAGCAGCCAGTTGGGTAGGTTCGTCTCGAACAGCACGTGATGGAACGCGTCGAGCGTGGCGCCCCTGGGGATGATCTCGAGCGTCGGGTTGAGCAGGTTGTTGCCGGGTCGGAGCGCGGTGCCGAACACCCGGATGACCGGGAACACCGCGACGAGCGCGGCCACGATGAGCGCGATGTGGATGGCGACCCGCTTGAGGGGCGAATCCTCGCCACGGCGCGGGGCGCTGGTCAGCCAGCGCGCGCCGCCCTGCTTGCGGGCCTGGCGCACCTCCAGCATCTGACGGGTCTCGATGCTCATTCGTAGGCCCCCTTGAGCGCGTTGGTGCGACGCACATAGAACACCGTGAACACCATGAGGATGGCGAAGATCACGAACGCGAACGCCGCCGCGAACCCGAACCGGCTGAACTGGAAGGCGGCGCGATAGAGCGCCGTGACCAGGATGTCACTCGTCTCCAGCTCGTTCTGGTTGATGAAGAACGGCACCAGGATGTTGTTGAAGGTCAGGAACGTGCCCAGCAGCACGGCCGGCACCAGGACCGGCTTGAGCAGCGGCACCGTGATGTTCCGGAACGAATCGAGGGTGCTCGCGCCATCGATCTCGGCTGCCTCGTAGTAGTCCTGGGAGATGCTCTGGAGTCCACCCAGCGTGATGACCATCATGAAGGGCACGCCCAGCCAGACGTTGGTGATGATCATCGCGGTGAAGTTCCAGATGGGGTCGGAGAGCCACTGGACGGGCGCGATGCCGACCACTCCCAGCAGCTGGTTCACGGCGCCGTACTGGTAGTTGAACTCGGTGCGCCAGATCTGGAGCGATGCGAACGCGGGGATGGCCCACGGCAGGATGAGCAGCGCGCGATAGAACGTCCGCCCGCGCAGCCTGCGGTTCAGCATCAGCGCCAGGAGCACGCCCAGCACGACATGGAAGAAGACGTTCACGGCGGTCCAGATGACCGTCTGGGCGAACAGCTGGTAGAACCCGGTCTGCTTGAGCACGGGCTTCGTGAACACGTCGATGTAGTTCTGGAGCCCGATGAAGATCGGCGGGTCGGAGGTCAGCCCGAGGAACCCCGGGTCGACGAAGTTCCGGATGCCCATCTTCGTGAACGAGACGTTGAACTCCCACAGCAGGGGATACACGTACAGCACGAGCAACCCGATGACCGCGGGGGTCAGCAGCATGATGGGCAGAGAGAGCGGCGACTTGCGCCACTTGACGAAGACCAGCCACAGGAGGACCTCCAGGACCGCGACGCCGACCACGAGCACGGCGACCGTCCAGGCGACGTCCGAGATGGCCGTCCACGCCTGGGGCAGGTTCAGCACCACACCCTCCGTTCGATGGTGCCCGGCCGGATCGCTCGGGATCCGGCCGGGCGTGCCCGGTCAGCGACCGGACAAGGGGCTCAGGCGGGACCGCACTCGCCGCCAGGGGCGACGCCCACCTCGGCGCTCGACTGCATCGTGGCAGCGATGGCCGCGGGATCGGAGTCGGCGCTCGCGAACAGGTCGCGCACGCCAGCGGTCATGGAATCGAACACGCAGCGCATCTCGAGGTTGGTGGGCTGCGGGATGCCGTGCTCGATGGCCGCCGCGGAGCCCGCGAGGAACGTGTCCGCCGCGACCACCGGGTCGGCGATGGCCTCGTTGTTGGCCGGCAGACGGCGAAGCGTCTCGACCATGGCCACCTGGTTGTCCTTGTTGGTCGACCAGCTCACGAAGTCCGTGACGGCCGCCAGCTTGGCCGCGTCATCCGCGACGGCCTTGCCGATCATGTAGAACGAGCCGGCCGCGTACGGCTTGGGCCAGTCGGCACCGGTGATCTGGGGGATGGGGCAGACGTTCAGCTGGTCGCCGAACAGCCGCGCGTACTCGCCCAGCGTCCAGTCGCCGTTGATGATCATCGCCGCGACGCCCGTGGCAGGAGGTGCCTGGTCGGGAGCCAGCGACGCGGAGGGGTCAGGCGGGGTCGCGCCGGGTGCGCCGTTCTTGAACATGCCGTCGGCGACGTTGTAGTCGGCCTCGGCGGGCACGACCTGGTCGGTGTACTTGAGGCCGTGGAGATAGCCCAGGGCACTGGTCATGGCCTCGGTGCCCAGCGTGGGCGTGACGCCGTCCTCGGCGAACACGGAGCCACCAAAGGCACCCAGGAAGGGCACCAGCCAGAAGGACTCGGTCTGGTTGAACACCAGGCCGTAGTTGCCGCTGCCGGTGTTCGCCTGCGCGGCGACCAGGAGCGCGTCGCTGTCGGCTGGACACTCGGGCACGAGGGTCTTGTTGGTGTACAGCATCAGGTGGTTGCCGAAGGAGATCGGCACGCCATAGGTCACGCCGTCCGCCTGGACGGCCGAGACAGCGTTGGGCAGATAGCCCGAGGTGTCCACGACACCGTCGAGGGGCAGGATCGTGTTGGACGCGCTGAACGGGCCGACATGGTCGGCGACGGTCCACAGCAGCTCGGGTGCCTGGTTGGCGAGGCTGGACGTGAGGAAGTCCTCGCGCAGCGCCTCGACGTCCTTGTTGACGACCGTGATGGTGACGTTCGGGTGGGCTGCGGTGTAAGCGGCCGCGAGACCCTGCACGTACTGCAGCGAGCCGTCCGCCTCACCCTCCTTGGTCCAGAGCGTGAATGCGACGGGTGAGTCCTGTGCCACGGCCGGCACGGCGGTGCCGATGATGGCGGTCGCGGCCAGCAGGGTCGCGAACCTGGAAGTGCGTTGCATGATCGGGTGGAACCTCCTCGATGGATGGGCCGGCGCGCATCCTGCGGACGCCGCCGTGCCGAACGGGTGGCCGACTAGCGGGCGACGACCACCTCCTGACACCGGTCGCCCGATGGTGCCGCGGTCGAGCGGCGGACCATCAGTCGCGTCTCCAGGACCAGGGTCTGGCCCTGGTCATCACCGGACGGTCGCCGAAGCGCCTCCAGCAGCATCGCCGCGGCCGCCTCACCCTTCCGGCGGACCGGCTGGTGGACGGTGGTCAGCGGCGGATCGGTGAAGCGGGTGAGCGGCAGGTCATCGAACCCCACGATGGACAGCTCCTCGGGCACCCGGATGCCCAGCCGCCGCGCGCCTGCGAGGACGCCTGCGGCGGCCGCGTCGCTCATGCACAGGACCGCGCTCGCCCGTGCGCCCGATGCCCACGCCTGGAGGAACGCTGCCTCGCCGCCCTCGATGGTGGCTGGCGCGTCGATGACCGCCGACGCGGGCAGCTCGAGCCCTGCGGCCTCGAAGGCGGCCCGGTAGCCGGCCAGTCGTCGACCCGAGACGCCCCGGTCACCCGTCTCGTCCAGGGCGGGCTGGACGGCCAGCACGAGCACGTCCCGATGGCCCAGACCCAGCACATGGGCCGCCGCCTGGCGGGCACCACCCTCGTCATCGACCAGGATGGCCTGGTGACCGGGCCATGCCGGTGCGTCCACGACCACGGTCGGCAGTCCACCTCGGCGCAGGGCGTCCAGCTCCGGATGACGCTCATCGAGGCCCACGGCGACCACGCCGTCGACCGTGGCTCGATCGAGCGCGTTGGCCAGCGAGCCGTGGAACGGCGAGATGAACAGCAACCCGAAGCCGCGCTCCTCGGTGACCGACGCCACGCCCTCGGCGAACAGCGCGAAGAACGGGTTGGCGAACACCGTGCCCAGCGCCTGGGGCGACAGGATGCCGATGGTCGACGTCTGGCCGGCGCTCAGCATCCGGGCCACGGGATGCGGCCGGTAGCCCATCCGGTCGGCCACCCCGCGGATGCGCGCGGCGGTCTCGACCGACAGACGCTCGGGCTTGTTGAACGCGAAGGACACGGCCGCCTTGCTGACGCCCGCCTCTCTCGCCACGTCCGCGATGCGCACCCGTTGCTCGGTCGCCTCGCCCACCACGAGCTCCTCCCTGGCCGGGTCGTGCCGGCACCGCCGTCCTCCACCGGAGCCACCGTCGCTCACGGCCCTGGCCGCGCCTGCCCGGTTGCGATTTGGTGGCTAAACCGGTTTACGGACGGTAGCGAGCCGGTGCCGTCGCTGTCAAGACCGATCTTGCCCGCGGTCGTCGGTGAGGTCCATGGCCCATCGAGCGAGGTCGGCCGGGCCGGGCGCACCGGTCCGCCGGGTGGGTCTCCAGGGGTCGACGGGCGGCACGGTGGTACGATCGCGCGCCATGCTCCGTCAGCTGCGTCACATGCCCCTCGGCGTCGGCCTGTTCCTGGTCTACGCGTTCATGGCACTGGCGCTCGTGGCGGTCACCCTGCCCCTGGTCATCGACCAGGCCATCGAGGCGCCCATCTCGCCCATCGGCATCGTGTACATGCTGCTGCTGGCGTATCTCATCTTCACCCTCACGCTGGTCCTGCAGCGAAAGCAGGCCGGCTATCCCATGGCGCTCGGCCTCGCGACGCTGAGCCTGCCCCTCATCCCCATCCTGTACCTGTCGCCGGCGGGACTGCCGGGTGCGATCGCGGCGGTGGCGCTGTCGGTCGGCCTGTTCTGGTCGCTCCGCCGGGGATCCAGCCGCGCGTGGTTCGTCGAACCCTGACGACCGGACGCCCACGAGGAGTCGAGTGAGCAAGAAGTCCAGGACCTTCCAGCCGGGCACCACCGGACAGTCGGCCCTTCCCCCGTCCACGTCCCCCACACCGGAAGGCGCCGCATCCCCGGCCGGCCCCGCGACCACGGATCCGGGCACGATCCCGCCCACGGCCCCCGTGACGACGCCCGTGGCGGCCACGTCGAGCGCGTCGCGGGCGGCGCTGCGTCGCAAGGCCGCGTCGCAAGGCTCACGTGCCGGCCAGCCCCAGTCGTTCTTCGAGCGTTACCGGACCCTCATCCTGGGCGGCGCGGTCGTCGCGGTGGTCGCGCTGGTCCTGCTGATGTTCGGGATGAGCGCCAACACCAAGGCCTACGAATGCGTGACGTTCCTGACGCCGCCGCCCGCTGCGGCCCCGGCCAGCCCTGTCATGGTGTCGCCTGCTGCCACCGGCACGGCCGGCCCCGGATCCAGCGTCACGCCGGACGCCTCCCTGGCCGTGTCGGACGCATCCCCCGCACCTGGGACCTCGGCCGCGCCGGGCGCATCCCCCGAGGCCAGCGCGGGACCCGAGCCGACGCCCCAGCTGGGGTTCGTGACCCAGGACCTGGGCAAGAACCACGTGGGTACCAACGTCACGGTCAAGTACGGCTACTGCCCGCCCGCCAGCGGCTCCCACTACAACCTTGGTGGTGGCCAGGCGCCACTCACACGCCAGTTCTACGGACCGCAGACGATCCTCGCACCCGGCAACTGGGTCCACAACCTTGAGCACGGGTATGTCGTGATCCTGTACCGCGGTGACGCGGATCAGGCGGTCATCGACGCGGTCCAGGCGGTCATGGCCGAGGCCACCCCCTCGGAGACGTCGGCCGCGCGATGCGGCTACAGCAAGGTCATCGGTGTCCGCTTCGACGACATGGACCCGAGCGTCCAGGTCGCGGCGATCGCCTGGGACCGGGTGCTGCTCCAGGAGGAGCTGGACAAGGACGAGCTGCTGGCCTTCGCGAACCAGTGGCAGGACGGCCCGCAGACCCCGGAACCGGGCCTCTGTTAGGCCGAGCGCTGGCCGGAACCTGGCCTTCGTCAGCCCGAGCGCTGGCCCGAGGCACGGTCGACTGCGGCGCCAGGCAGTCGACAGCGGGCGCCCCTGACCGTGTGCGCTGATCGCTGGGTCTGTCTCGATGTCGGTGAGACGCTCATCGAGGAGACCCGCATCTGGTCCACCTGGGCGGATGTGCTGGGCATTCCCCGCATGACCCTGCTGACCGCGTTCGGTGCTGTCGTGGAGCGAGGGCTCGAGCACCAGGCGGTGTTCGAGCTGCTGGGCATCACGGACTGGCGAGCGCATCTCCCGGAGGTCCAGGAGCGTGTCGCGGGCTTCCAGGAGGTCGACCTGTACCCGGACGCGCGACCTGCGCTGGCTGCGCTCCACGACGTCGGCTATCACGTGGCCGTCATCGCCAACCAGCCCGCCAGCCGCCACGCCGAGCTCCGGGCGCTGGGCGTGGACCCGGACGTCATGGCCATGAGTGGCGCGATGGGTGTATCCAAGCCCGACCCCGCGTTCTTCGCGCGTGCCCTCGAGCTCATGGGGGATCCCGACCCGGGTGACGTCGCCTATGTCGGGGATCGGCCCGACAACGACGTGGCGCCCGCCGCTGCTGCCGGCATGCGCGCCGTGTGGCTGCGGCGCGGCCCATGGGGCGTCATCCACACCCAGGCCCCGGGTGCCGCGCTCGTCGTCGACAGTCTCGACCAGCTCGTCCGGAAGATCGAGCGAGTGTGGCCGGACACCGTCGGGGCCTCCGCGGATCGGGCGGTGGACGCCGATCCCGCCACCACCGGCACGGGACCCGACGGCCGACTCGCGTAGGCTATGGCTCCCATGACCCAGAGCTCCTTCGCACCCGTCACCTCCCTGCGCGCCGCCGGCCGCATCGCCATCGAGACCGCGTGGCAGGCGGCCATCCGGAGTGGCGCCCTGCCGCCGGTCCCGCCGGACGCCACCGTGCCGCTCGTCGAGGTGGAGCACCCAGCGGACCCGACCCACGGCGATCTCGCCAGCAACCTCGCCATGAAGCTGGCACGGCCGCTGCGGCGTCCCCCGCTGGCCATCGCGGAGGCGATCGCGACCGCGCTGCAGGAAGACCCGGTGAGCGCGGCTGTCGTGGCGAGTGTCGACGTCGCCCCACCCGGCTTCCTCAACCTGCGGCTCACCACGGCCTTCCTCGAGCGCACCCTCGACGCGGCCCGGCACGCAGACGTGGGCTTTGGCCGGGGACGCACGCCGAGCACGCGCCGCCTGGACGTGGAGTTCGTCTCGGCGAACCCGACCGGGCCACTGACCGTCGGCAACGCCCGCGGTGCGTTCGTGGGCGACCTGCTGTGTCGCGTCCTCGAGGCGGCCGGCCAGGACGTCGTGCGCGAGTACTACTTCAACGACTCAGGTCGGCAGGTACGGGTCCTCGGCGCGTCGGTGGCTGCTCGGGCCGCAGGTCGGGAGCTGCCCGAGGAGGCGTATCGGGGGGCCTATGTCGACGACCTCGCACGCGCCCTGCCGGACGACGTGCGAGCCGCGGCGAGCGAGGCCGGCGACGATGCCGACCAGGTCATCGGCGCCTGGGCGTCGGAGCGCATCCGGGGCGGCATCGAGGCGAGCCTGGCCCATCTGGGCGTCCACTTCGATGTCTGGAAGAGCGAGGCCAGCCTCCATGCGGAGGGCTGGGTCGAGCGCGCGGTGCAGCGGCTGCGGGAGGGTGGCCACGTCTACGAGCAGGACGGCGCGACATGGTTCCGGTCGACCTCCTTCGGGGACGACAAGGACCGGGTGATCCTGCGTTCGAACGGCGAACCCACCTACTTCGCGGCGGACATCGGGTATGTCACCGAGAAGTTCAGCCGTGGCTTCGACAAGCTCATCTACATCTGGGGCGCCGACCACCACGGCACCGTGGCGCGCGTGCGCAACGCGGCCGCGGCCATGGGCTTCGACGTGGACGCGGTCGAGATGCTCCTCGTCGCTTGGGTGCGGTTCGTGCGGGACGGCCAGGAGGTCTCGATGAGCAAGCGCGCGGGCGAGTTCATCACCCTCGACGAGCTGCTCGCCGAGGTCGGCGTGGACGCGGCGCGCTGGTCGTTCGCGGCGCGCGCAGCGAGCTCCCCCATCGACTTCGACATCGAGCTCGCGCGGCGCCAGTCGGCCGACAACCCGGTCTACTACGTGCAGTACGCCCACGCGCGCATCTGTTCCATCCTGCGCAAGGCGGCCGAGGCGGGCATCGCACCTGCCTCCAGCCTCGTGGGTGTGCTCGATGGTGACGAGGTCGCCCAGGGTCTGGCTCGCGAGGTGCTCCGCCTGCCGGAGGTCGTCGAGGATGCCGCGGCCGCCGAGGCGACGCATGGCATCACGGCCTACGCCACCGGTCTCGCCACCGTGTTCCACGGCTACTATCGTGACCGCCGCGTGCTCGATGCCGCGGACCCCGTCACGAGCGCCGGCCGACTTGCGCTCGTGGACACGACGCGTCTCGCGCTGCGCAACACGCTCGGTCTGCTGGGCATCTCGACACCCGAGCAGATGTGACGAGGGCCGGCGACGCCGCCGGCCCTCGTCATGTGTCGATCCCGGACCGAGGGCCTAGTCGCCCACGCCCAGGGCGGATGCGACCGCGCCGAGGGTGTCGCCATCGCTGGCCACCACGACCAGCACCGGCGCGCGGAGATCGCCGACGATGTCCGTACGCGGCAGCACGGCGTACGCCCCATCGATGTCGTCGATCGCGGCAGACACCGTGGAGCTGAACTCGTCCGCATCGCCACGGCTGTCCCAGGCGGTCTGCCACACCACGGCCCAGGTGCCACCCGGCCCATCGAGGGACACGAGGCGATCCCCGCCCCAACCCTCGGCCGCGCCCGCCACAGAGCCTTCGTCCCCACCATCGGCGAGCAGGACGCGCACGTCCAGCTCACCCATCGTCTGGGTCCACGCCGTGCCCCAACCGCGACCCAGCGCACCCGCCACGTCCGGCATGTCGAACCGGACAGGTCGGTCGGATGGGTACCGCTCGGGGTGGAGGATCTGCTCGGTCGAGGCGGGCAGCCGGTCCCATGCCGCGTTGACGGCATCCCAGCCACCCGAGCCGCGCAGGGCCGCCACGAAGCTCTGGCCATCGAGGTAGGGGAACTCCAGCTCGCGCCGGATGATGGCGGGCATGCGTGCGAGCAACGCCTGGTCGCCCGGTGTCACGGCCTGGCTCAGCTCCGCGAAGTCGTCCTGCCCGAGGTTGGCGAACGTCCACTCGTACATCACGTTGGTGGCATCACCCTCGATGAGAGCCAGCCGTGCGAGCGCCCGGTCAGCCTGTGACGGGTCGACATCGGTGATCTTCTGAAGGTCCCAACGCTGGTCCTGGAGCGCGTGGTCGTACTCATGCGAGATGAACACGCGATCCGCGACGCCCAGCTCGTCGTCACCGGCGATGAGCGTCATGGCGCCCGTCCTGGGATCATAGAAGGCCGCGACCTGGCTCTCGTACAGGTCGAGGATCATCTGCCGCAGGTCGGCGTCCTCCGGGATGAGGTCGAGACGCTTGAGGAGGGCTTCCTGGGCAGCCACCTGACGTGCCGGGTTCTCCTCGTCGAACGACTGCTCGACCATCCGCCGGAACTGGCGTCGGGTGATCTCGCGATACGGCACCGGCTCGGTCGCTGACAGCTGGCGGATGCCCTCGACCTGCGCGCCGATGTCGTCGATCGCCTGCTGAGAGTCGGACGTGTTGCCCTCGGTCGGCTCGGCGGTCGGCTCGGCGGTCGGCTCCCCACCCTGCGACACGAAGATGGTCACGATGGTGCCGGGGTCCACCTCCGTGCCGGCGGCGGGATCGGTCCGGATGACCTGGCCGGCCGGGACGTTCTCGTTGAAGCGGTCACGCTGCTCGCCCGGCTCGAGGCCGAGGTCGATGAGCGCGTTCACCGCGTCCTCCGGGGTCGAGCCGCGAAGGTTCGGCACGACGATCGGGCCAGGGGTCGGCTCGGCGGTCGGCTCGGCGGTCGGCTCCCCACCCTGCGACACGAAGATG
>CAZYTQ010000078.1:15243-15744 GCA_964650135.1 uncultured Anaerolineaceae bacterium
TCGGCACGACGATCGGGCCAGGGGTCGGCTCGGCGGTCGGCTCGGCGGTCGGCTCGGGCGTCGGTTCCGGGGTCGGCTCGGGGGTCGGCTCGGCACCACGTGAGACCACGTAGTCCACGACCGATCCCGGCTCCACCTCGGAACCGGCTGCCGGATCGGTCCGCAGCACCGCGCCGGCCGCGACGTTGGCGTTGAAGCGCTCGCTCCGGTCACCGGGGACGAGCCCCGTGGCCTGGATCTCCGTGATGGCGTCCGCCTCGGCGATGCCGCGCAGGTCCGGCACCACCACCGGCGCTGGCGTGGGCTCCGGGGTGGGTTCGGGGGTGGGCTCCAGGGTCGGCTCGGCACCACGTGAGACCACAAAGTCGATGGTCGTACCCGAAGCCACTTCGGTACCGGCCGGCGGTACGGTGCGGATCACCGCGCCGGCCGCGACGTTGTCATCGAATCGCTCGCTCCGGTCACCTGGCACCAGACCCGAGGACAGGATCGCGTCGAACG
>CAZYTQ010000079.1:0-15685 GCA_964650135.1 uncultured Anaerolineaceae bacterium
CCTGGTCATGGGTCACGAACACGGAGGTGGTGCCCAGCCGGAGATGGAGGTGCTTGACCTCGGTGCGCATCCGGGACCGGAGCGCGGCGTCGAGGTTGGAGAAGGGCTCATCGAGCAGGAACACCAGGGGCTGCTTGACCAGCGCCCGGCCGAGGGCCACCCGTTGCTGCTGACCACCCGAGAGCTGCCCGGGCTTGCGCTCCAGCAGATGGCCGATGTCCAGCATGTCGGCGACCGCGCGGACCCGGGTGTCGATCTCGGGCCGCGGGCGCTTGGCGAGCCTGAGCGAGAAGGCGATGTTGTCGAAGACGTCCATGTGGGGGTACAGGGCGTAGTTCTGGAACACCATGGCCATGCGTCGCTCGTTGGGCGGCGTGCGCGTGATGTCCCGGTCGCCCATGTGGACCGTGCCACCATCCGGCCGGTCGAGACCCGCCAGGATGCTCAGGGTGGTCGACTTGCCGCACCCCGACGGGCCCAGGAGGGTCACGAAGGAGCCCTGCGGGATGTCCAGCGACAGGCCATCGAGCGCACGCACCCGGCCATACAGCCGGGTGAGGTCGCGCAGGTGGAGCGACGCGTCCATCAGGCCCCCGCGGACACCGCACCCGTCGAGCCGGGACCCAGCCGCAGCCCGGTCGTCGCCCGTCCGATGCGACCCACACCCGGGTCCAGCAAGCGCGCGACGGGACCTCCGCTCATGCCGCCGGGCCGCCGCGCGCGGCAAGCTCGGACAGGACGTCCTCGGCCGCCTCGAGCGTGCGGTCGACGTCCTCGTCCGTGTGTGCGGCCGTGAGGTGGTTGCGCTTGAGGTTCATGGGCAGCATCAGGAAGCCACGCTCGGTCATGCCCCGATGGAACGCCACGTACCAGGCCGGGTCACTGGTCAACGCATCGTCGTAGCTGCGCACCACGCGGTCGGTGAAATAGAGCACGAACACGGAGCCCTGGTTGACCGCCAGCGCCGGCAGGCCCAGCCGGTCGACGATCGACTGGAGGCCACCCCGCATCCGGTCACCCAGCCGATAGAGGTGTCGGTGGATCGCGCGGTCGCCTGCCTCGAGGATGTCGATGGTGGCGAGCGCCGCCGCCACCGACAGGGGGTTGCCGTTGTACGTGCCCCCGAACAGGACCGAGCCGGACGGTCGCGTGTTGAAGTGGTCCATCAGGTCGGCGCGGCCGCCGATGGCGGCGATGGGATAGCCGTTGGCGATGGCCTTGGCGAAGGTCGACAGGTCGGGCCGGATCCCCGCGATGGCCTGGTAGCCGCCGAGGTCGTGGCGGAACCCGGTGACGACCTCGTCGAAGATGAGCACCGAGCCCGTCGCCGTGGTGACCCGCCGGAGCGTCTCGAGGAACTCGCGTGACGGCACCACACAGCCGATGGTGTGGATGACCGGCTCGAGGATGACCGCCGCGACGTCGTGGCCCTCCCGAGCCATGAGCGACTCGAACGCCTCGACATCGTCGAAGGGCAGCACCCGGAGCCACTCCAGCGCCTGGGGCAGGACGCCCGCGGAGCTGGCATCGACGGTGCCCAGACGGTCGGGCGCGGTGATGACGTTGGCCGCCACATAGTCGTGCCAGCCGTGGTAGCAGCCCTGGAACTTGACCAGCAGCCGTCGACCCGTGGCCGCCCGGGAGACGCGGATGGCGTGGAACGTCGCCTCCGAGCCCGAGTTGGCGAACAGCACCCGCTCGACCGAGGGCACCAGCCGACGGATCCGACCCGCCAGCTCCACCTCCAGCTCGGTCGCGCCCAGTCCCACGGGGTCCAGGTCCCGGGCGATCTCCATCGTGGCCTCATGGACGACGGGGTCCGCATGCCCCAGGATGATCGGGCCGAACGCCGCGTGGTAATCGATGTACTCGCGGCCATCGGCGTCCCATACCCGGCTGCCACGGGCTCGCACGAACACCCGGGGGCGATCGACGACACGCAGGCTCGAGCTCACGCCACCCGGCAACAGCTCGGTCGCGGCATCGGTGATCGCTCGGGAGCGGACGAGGTCGTCCGGCGGCGTCGGCGCCTCGGCGCGTCTGGTCGTGTCCACACGTCCGGTCACGCGAGACGAGCCTGGGCGGATCGGGTGAACATTGTCGACAATCTACAATGCCCCTGGACCCGCGTCAATCCATCCACCGGTCGGGATGCGTCGGTCGAACCGCTCCGGCCCTGCCACCTGGAGGTGTCCTCTCCGATGATCTCGCGTCGTGTGACGGTGACCGATTCCGCGGACCTGCTGGCACCTGCCATCGAGCGGCTGCGCGCCGCGTCGGTCGATGTCCGGGTGCTGGCCGACGGGATGAGCCCAGCGGAGGCCGCCGCGCGTGCCGCGGACTCCACCGTGATCATCGATGGCGTGCTGGCGTTCCGCCAGCCCGAGATCGATCGGCTCGCCGAGACCCGGCTCATCGTGCGTGCCGGCATCGGCCATGACCTCATCGATGTCGCAGCGGCCACGGCCCGCGGCATCTGGGTGGCCAACGTGCCCGACTACTGTGCGGACGAGGTGGCCGACCACACGCTGCTGCTGCTGCTGGCCTGTGCCCGACGCCTGGACGCGCTGGCGCATGCCTGGCGCGATGCCGGCCGTTGGCTGGCCTACGATCGGCTGCCCCCCGTCCGACGGCCCTCCGAGCAGGTGCTGGGCGTGGTGGGCATGGGCCGGATCGGCTCCCGGGTGGCTGCCCGCGCACGCGCCTTCGGCTGGCAGGTCATCGGCCAGGACGCGGTCCTGGCGCCGGACGACATCCGGGCGCAGGGTGTCGAACCGGTGGGCCTCGATGAGCTGTTCGCGCGAGCCGATGCCATCACGCTCCACTGTCCGCTGACCCCCGCGACGCACCACCTGGTGGACCGCGCACGCCTGGCCACGATGCGACCCGGTGTGGTCATCGTCAACACCAGCCGGGGTGGGCTCATCGACATCGATGCGCTGGACGAGGCGCTCGGCAGCGGGCAGGTCGCGGCGGCCGGCCTCGACGTGCTCGAGGACGAACCCGACGCGGACCTGTCGCAGCCGATCCTGGCGCGCCCCGAGGTGCTCGCCACCGGACACACGGCGTGGTACTCGCTGGACGCCCGACGCGAGCTCGCCCTGCTGTGCGCCGACGAGGCGCTGCGGGTGCTCGATGGCCAGCCACCCCGCAACCCGGTCAACACCCCCGACCCCGGGCGCCAGTGGTGACCTCGCTCGACCTCGACCATGCGCCGATCGCGGAGCTCGAGACGGCCGCGGCGCAGGTGATGCGCCCCGACGCCCACGACCACGTCGCGACCGGGGCCCGGGACGAACGCACGTTGCGCCAGAACGAGACGGCGTGGGACGCGTGGTGGCTCCGACCCCGCCGCCTCACGGGCGCCATCGGCGTCGAGCTGGGGACGACGCTGCTGGGCCGAGCCGTGCGTCATCCCATCGTGGTCGGTCCATCCGCGATGCATGCGCTCGCGCACCCCGATGCGGAGATGGGCGTGGCACGTGCGGTGGCCGCCCTCGGTGGCACCATGGTCCTGTCCACGAGCAGCACGACCGCCGTCGAGGATGTCGGCGCGGTGCCCGGCCTCGACCTGTGGTTCCAGCTGTACGCGCTCGCCGACGAGTCGCACACCCAGGCGATGATCGACCGGGCGCTCGGTGCCGGCGCCCGGGCGCTGGTCCTGACCATCGACGTGCTCTCGGAGGCGGACACCAGCGCCCGCCCGGTGGGCGGCTTCGATACGCAGGGCATCCGGTTCCCCCATCACGCGGGTGATGGGCGCATCCGACCGGGGCTCGACTGGGCGTGGGCGGAGCGATTGAACGTCTCGTGTGGCGTGCCGGTCGTGCTCAAGGGCATCCTCCACCCCGAGGACGCGCGGCGAGCCGCGGACGCGGGGTTCGCTGCCATCGTCGTGAGCAACCATGGTGGCCGGACGCTGGACGGTGCGATACCCGGCGCCCTCGCGCTGCCCGACTGCGTGGCGGCAGCCGACGGCCGCCTCGAGGTCTACGTGGATGGCGGCATCAGACGAGGCGGTCAGGCACTGGTGGCGCTCGCGCTCGGGGCACACGCGGTGCTCGTGGCACGGCCGATCCTGTGGGGCCTCGCCCTGGGTGGAGCAGCGGGCGCCCGCACGGTCCTCGCCCGGCTCGTCCGGGAGCTGCGCGAGGACGCCGAGCATGCCGGGGTCCGGGACCTGGGCGCCGTGGACCGGAGCATCGTGGTCCCCGCCAGGTGACCACGGTCGACGACGACCCGGCCGAGCGGTGATGACCGTGATGCGGAAGCCGCAGCCAGGACGGGACCATCCAGCGTCTCCCGATCGAGACCCGCTCCAGCCCTTGACGTCTGGGCTCAGCCGACCTCGAGCACCTGTCCCGGCCGGACACCGTGGAGCTGTCGTCCGTCCCGGATCACGGGGGCACCTCCGACCAGCACGTGCGCGATGCCCTCGGGGAACCGTGCCGGCTCCTCGAACGTGGCCCGGTCGATGATCGTCGCGGCGTCGAACACGACCACGTCCGCGGCCATGTCGGGACGCAGCGAGCCGCGGTCCCGCAGTCCGAGGCGCGCCGCGGGCGCGCTCGTGGCCATCCGGATCGCCTCCTCGAGCGACAGCAGCCCATCCTCCCGGACGACGCGTCCGAGCAGCCGGGGATAGCAGCCGTACGACCGCGGGTGCGGATGGCCGACCCCCGTCGGTCCGTCCGGGTCGAGCGCCATGCCGTCCGAGCCGATGGACGCGGCGGGATGCCCCAACACCGCATGCAGGTCTGCCGCCGAGCGCCCGAACGCGACCATCTGGACACGATCGTGGGTTCGCGCGATGAGCCTCATGGCGGCCTCGTCGGGCGGGCAGCCGAACACATCCCCGGCCTCCACGATCGAGCGGCCGAGGACCGCGTCGCGCAGGTCGTCGTCCACGAACGAGACGCGCACCTCGTCCCAACCCAGATGGAGCGTCGCGTGCCACTCGTCCGCGATGCGTCGCCGGACCGCCGCATCACCCAGGCGCGCCGTGATGGCCGCCGGTCCGCCTTCCTGGGCCCAGCCGGGCAGCAGCTGCGAGAGGTTCGCGCTGCCCGCCAGATAGGGGTAGATGTCGACGCCGATGTCCAGGCCCTCCGCACGTGCGCGATCCACGCGCTCGAGCGCCCGGGCCACCGAGCCGTGGTTGCGCCGGCCGGCCACGGCGAGATGGCTCAGCTGGAGACGGCAGCCAGTGCGGCGTGCCACCCCGATCGCCTCGTCGACCGCGTCGAGCAGGCCCGCCGCGTAGTCACGCATGTGGATCGCGAACAGGCGACCGTGCCGTGCAGCGGCATCGCCCAGGACGTCCAGCTCCGTCGCGTCCGCATCGCGAGCCGGTGGGTACATGAGCCCGGTGGAGAGACCCACCGCCCCTTGCGCGAGTGCCTCGTCCGCGAGCTCGCCCAGCCGACGGCGCTCGATCACATCGAGCGGGCCCGGTCGTGGACCCGCGACCGCGACGCGAAGCGCGAGATGGCCGCACAGCGGCGCCACGTGGATGGCCGTGCCGGCGGACGCGAGCGCGGCTCGATATCCAGCGACCGAGGTCCAGTCCATCGACACGCCGGGATCGAGGTCGATGAGCGCGGCGGCGGCTCGTACCTCCGCGGCGCGTGCCGCGGGTGCCGGAGACACACCGATGCCGCAGTTGCCGACCACCTGGGTCGTGACGCCCTGGGCGACGGCGCTGCGAGCGCCACCGTCGGACAGGAGGGTCAGGTCGGAGTGGGCGTGCAGGTCGATGAAGCCGGGTGCGACCACCATGCCTGCGGCATCCATGGACCTTGCGGCCGTGACCGCCGACAGGTCACCGACCGCCGCGATCAGACCGTGCCGGATGGCCACGTCCGCCCGCCGAGCGGGCTCCCCCGTGCCATCGACGACCAGCCCGCCATGGATGAGCAGGTCCGCGTCGACGACCGGTCGCGACGCGTCGGCCATCCGACCGTCAGGCGCCGACGACGGGCGTCACGAGCGTGCCCAGGCCCTCGATCGTGGCCGCCATGACATCCCCGTCCGCGAGGAACGTGCCCGTCGTCGCACCCACCCCGGCCGGGGTCCCGGTGGCGATGACGTCGCCCGGCTCGAGCGTCAGGAAGCGGGACGCGAAGGCGACCAGCTGCGCGACCCCGAAGATCATCTGGGAGGTGTCCGCGGACTGGCGGACCTCGCCGTTGACCCGCAGCTCCATGGCGAGCGCCTGTGGATCGGGGACGTCATCGGCGGTCACGAACCACGGGCCCAGGGGCGCCGAGCCGTCGAGCCACTTGCCGTTGAGCCAGTCGAAGAAGCCGTCCCAGCTGCCCGCCTGACGGTCCTCGAGGCCCCAGTCCATCGAACGCGCCGAGATGTCGTTGATGATGCTGTACCCCGCGACCATCCCCAGGGCATCGGCCGCGGCCACGTCCCGGCAGCGGGTGCCGATGACGGCCGCCAGCTCCAGCTCCCAGTCGATGCTCCGGCTGATGGGCGACAGGTGGAACGGCTGGTCGGGTCCGATGATCGTGGACGCGGGCTTGATGAACAGCTTCGGCACCACCCGCGACGGATCGACGCGTGGCGCACCGCCCTCCACGAGGTGCTCCTGGTAGTTGCCGGCGGCCGCCAGGATCCTGGGTGGCCGCGTGATGGGTGCGAGCAGCCGGACCTGCGTCATGGGCAGCGCCGGTGTCGCCGCGTCCGCACCGACCACCAGCGATCGCACGCGAGCCAGGGTGTCGGGTCCCTGTCCCAGCAGCTCCACGAGGTCGGTCGGCAGCGCCGGGTCCAGTGCGGCAAGGCCGATGACGGCGTCGCCATCGTCGCGCGCCACGATGGCGCCCAGGCGCGGGGTGTCCTCCCCCGTGTGGAATGCCACGAGCCTCATCCTGTGCGGGTCCTCCGTGTCGTCATACCCAGTGACCGATGCATCTCGGCGATCGCGCCCAGCGTGACCGGGGCGGGTCCGCCGGTGCCGGTCACCACGCCATCGAACGCGGCCAACAGCCGCTGTGCGCCGTCGGCGCCCACGTGCTCGAGACCGGGACCCCGCCGGCCATGCGTCCGCTGGAGTGGCCCGTCGAGGTCCGCGGCGACGAGCCCATGGGACGCGAGGATGCGGATGGTGGCGAGCTCCGGACCACCGGCCACCCGTGACCGTCGATCGGCCATGCGCACCACGAGCTGCCCCGAGACGCCATGCGCGAGGTCCAGCGTCCAGGTGGCCGGCGCTCCCCGTCCGCGATCGAACCGGCGCGCCGTGACCAGCTGGCAGCCGACCATGGCGGCACACGCATCGAGCAGGTCGAGCGCCTCCGTCAGCGGATCGGGCGCCCGCGAGGCGAGTGCCTCGGCATGGACGCCCCACGCCAGGCCGATCCCACCGGCTGCCACGCGTCCGCGAGACCAGCGGGCATCCGATTCGAACCGGCGCCGAAGTGCCGCGAACGCGGTGCCCGTCCCGTCCAGCTCCGCCAGCTCGTCCGTGGTCAGTCGCCCGACCGCCTCGATGAGGACCGGGACGCCGTGGGTCAGCGCCCGCCGGGCGAGCGTGGCGGTATCCCCGCCCGCCCCGACCACGATGCCCACGGGCCCCTCGGCGGCGGCCAGCGCATCGAGCGCGTCGACGTCGACCGCCCGTGCCACGTCGGCCAGGCGTGCTCCCAGGGCCGTGATCGGGTCGTGGCCCACGACCAGCAGGGTCGCGCTCATGCGACCGCCACCCGGACACGCCGGCCCGTGACCAGCGACCGCTCCGCGGCGATGGCGGCCGCGAGCGCCGCACGGCCGTCCGCGGCGGTCACCGGCAGTGGCTCGCGACCATCCAGCGCGGCGACCCACGCCGCGACCTCGCGGTCGAACCCATCCTGGCCATCGAACCCCAGCAGCGAGCTGCCCGATCCGTCCACCAGCACGCCCCCGGCGTCCGACATGGCCTGGCGCACCACCCCGTCGCTGCCGGCCACCAGGAGCTCGCGCATCACGGTCGCCCGGGGCCGCACGGCGCGACTCATCTCGACGATGGCCGTGGCACCCGTGTCGTACCGCAGGTGGACCGTGAAGTGGTCGGCGATGCCCAGGCCGACGGCGGTCACCGCACCGCCCGTCGCGAGCACCTCCACCGGCCGTGCATCCAGCCACCACGATGTCAGGTCGATCCCGTGCACACCGTTGTGCACGATGTGACCACCCGATCGCGCGGGATCGAGCACCCACGACCCCCAGCCGCCCCACAGCCAGCCCGCGAGGAACGTGGCCCGCGCATGGCTGGGCCGTCCCACATCTCCCCGGACGACCGCCTCTCGGAGGGCGCGATTGGTGTCGTAGAAGCGCTGGCTCTGGCCAGGCATCAGCACCAGCCCACGCCGGTCGGCCGCCTCGATGAGCGCGTCCGCACCCGCGAGGTCGAGCGCCAGCGGCTTCTCCATGAGCAGGTGGCGCTCGGCCCGCAGCACGGCGAGGCCCACGTCCGCATGGGTGTCGTTGGGGGTGCACACGATGACGCCATGCACGTCCGGCCAGGCGAGGCACTCCTCGAGCGAGGTCGTCCAGCGCACCCCCTCGCCCGCCCCGATGGCCGCTGTCCGCGCTCGCCCCGTGTCGATGTCACAGACCCCCACGAGACGCGCGCCGGGCGTCCGTGCCAGCGCCGTGAGGTGCATCGCCGCCACGCCGCCGGTGCCCACGACCGCGACACCCAGCGTGCTCATCGGACGCGGCCGCGCGCGATGAGCGGCCAGACATCCAGGACACGCTCGCCCTCGACCGCCACGAGCTGGTCGTGCATGTTGGCGACCCCACAGGCGTGGTTGGGCAGGATGCGCACCCGATCGCCCACCCGCAGCCCCGGATCGGCGGTACCGGGTGCGAGGTCGATGACACCGTGCTCCTCGGCCGCCCACGAGATGACCACGTCCGGATGATCGAGCAGCTGGCCGTAGGTGCCCCAGCCGTAGTCCTCGCCGGCGAGCGTCTTGATGCCCGCGTCAAGGACATACCGCCCGTATGCCGGCCGGCTGACCACGGTCGCGAGGATCGTCAGCGCGCAGTCGTCGAGCGAGGCGTTGCCGAGCGACACCTGCATCCGGTCGTGGAACACGTAGTTGCCGGCGCGCACATGGGTCACGCCCGGGACCCCGGCCGCCCACGGCGATGTGGGCGTGGACCCGGCGCTCACGAACGTGACCTGGTGGCCCGAGGCTCGCAGCGCGGTGGCCGTGTCGGCAGCGAGACCGCCCTCCCGCTGGCCCATGACCTGCTGTGCCTCGATGCCGACCACATACCCGGGTGCGAAGGTCATGAGGCCCACCAGCCGGACACCGGGCAGGTCCCCGATGCGATCGGCAAGGGCGACCGCGTCCTCCGCGACCACCCCCGTGCGGCCCGATCCAGCCTCGACCTCCAGCACCAGGTCCGCCACCAGGCCGGCCGCCACCATCGCGCGGGAGGTCGCCTGGGCGCCCTCGAGCGAATCGACGGTCGAGCACACGGTCACGCGCCGCATGAGCGCCGCGAGCCGCGCCAGCTTGACGTCCCCGATGAGGGGGTACGCGATGAACAGGTGCTCGAAGCCTGCGTCGGCGAAGGCCTCCGCCTCACCCAGCTTGGCGACCGTCAGCCCGTCGGCGCCCGCTGCGACCTGCATCGCCGCGATGTGGCGCGTCTTGTGGGTCTTGACATGGGGTCGTTGGCGGGCGTCGGTGGCACCGATCCGCTCGGCCATGCGTCGGATGTTCCGCTCGAGACGGGTCACGTCCACCATCGGCACCGGGGTATCCAGGTCCGCCACGAAGGTCATGCTGCCGCGACCTCCTCGAACCAGCGGGCGCTGGCCAGCGCGAAGCCACCCGCCAGACGTGCCAGCTCGGAGACGGCCAGCACCTCGCGGTCGCTGTGGTTGGTGACATGATCAGGCCCATAGGCGACGGCCGGGATCCCGGCCTCCCGGACGAAGTGCACGGCATTGGAGGCGACCCGCCCACGGACCAGCCGCAGCTCGTTGCCGAACAGCTCGCGGTGCGCAGCGCGCGTCGCGCGCACGATCGCGGCATCCGGGTCGACATCGAACGCCTCGGCGATGGGTGTCACGTCGAGGTGCACGGGCACGCCGGTCCTGGCGCTGACCGCCTCGACCAGCGCCCGCAGCTCGGCCTCCACCCCGGCCAGCGTCTCGTCCGTGTCGTGGCGCCGAGTGCCCTGGAGGACAGCGCTGGTGGGCAGCCGGTTGAAGTAGTCACCCGCGGTGAGCCGACCCACGAACAGCGATGGCCCCTCCCCGGCGCGACCACGTGCGGCCAGCCGGTCGCGCAGCGCCGCGAGCGCGTCGTGGAGCTCCCGGGCGATCTCGACGGGATCGACGGTGCCTGGCGCCGCGAGCGTCTCGTGGATGGCCATCCCGGACCGCTCCACGCGCATCTCCCAGAACGTCAGCCCAAGACCGCCCACCGGCAGCTCACGCCCACCGCCCAGCTCGCCGGTGATGACCGCATCACCATGGATGCCCCGCTCGATGAGGGCGTGGAGGGGCTCGTTGCCACCGCTCTCGTGCCGCCCGTGGAACGTGAGGAGCAGCCGTCCCCGACGCGGCAGGCCGTGACGCGCCAGCAGGTCCGCCGCCGCGACCATCGCGGCGAGCGGGCCCTTCATGTCCGCCGCACCGCGGCCGATCAGCAGGTCGCCGTCGCGCTCGGGTGGCGTGTGCGGGATGTCGATCGCGTCGAGGTGTCCGTGCCACTGGAGCGTCGGACCTGCGGTGGTACCCAGCTCCGCGATGACACTCGGGCTGCCGGCCACCTGCTCATCGAGCCAGACCCGCCCACCGATGGCCGCGAGCGCGGACACGATCCGCTCCGCCATGCCGGTCTCGGCTCCCGGCGGGCTCCAGATGCGCAGCAGCTCCAGGGTCAGGTCGGCGATGGGCTCCGGGTCGACGGCGCGACACGCCGCGACGAGGGAGGCCTCGGCAGGATCGGTCACGGCCCTGGCTCGTCTCCCTCCGCATGGAGCCGCTCGGCCACCTCGAGGATGTGCTGCCGGGCCAGGTGCGCGGCACGCTCGGGGTCGCGGGCCGCGATGGCATCGGCCAGCCGCTCGTGGGACGCGATGCTGTCGCGACGGAAGTACGCAGCCGAGCTGCCGGGTCGCTCGAGCGCCTGGTACGAGCGCACCCGGACGAGCCCATCGAGGCTGGCCCAGATGGTCCGCAGGAGGCTGAACCCCGAGAGCGTCACGATCGCGCCGTGGAAGCGCAGGTCGATCTCCGCGACGGCATCGATGTCCCACCGGTCGACCGCAGCCCGCATCTCCTCGATGAGCGCCCGGAGGGCCTCGAGGTCCGCGTCCGTCGCCGCGGCGCAGGCACGCGCGATGGCCTTCGCCTCGATGGTCGCGCGCAGCTCGTCGAGCGCGTCGATCTCGTCCTCGGGGACGCCCACCACGATGACACCCCGATGGGCGAACGACTCGACGAGCCCTTCCTGCTCCAGCTGGCGGAGCGCCTCCCGGACGGGCGCCCGACTGACTCCCATCCGGGCGGACAGCTCCGCTTCCAGGAGCCGTGTGCCCACCGGGATCTCCTTGGACACGATGCCGCTCCGGAGCGCAGCCAGCACCTCCTGACGCAGCACGCGGTGCGCGACACGTGGCAGCGGGAACGCACTCGCCGATGGTGTGGACGTCACGATCGTCGACAATATACCAACTCCTCAGGTGCCACAAGCCGGGCCCGGCGTCGGATCGATGATGCATGGGCACGCCGGATGTTGGCGACGCGTCCTGACGCCTGCTACGATCCGGCGCCCATGACACCCCGGATCTCGCTCGCGCTCGTGCTCCACAACCACCAGCCGGTGGGCAACTTCGGGCATGTCATCGCGGCCAACCACGACGCGGCCTACCTGCCCATGATCGAGGCGCTCGAGCGCCACCCGGGCGTCCGCCTCGGGCTCCACTACACGGGACCGCTCCTGGAGTGGCTGGCCAGCGAGCGGCCGGACACCGTGGCACGTCTCGCGGCGCTGCATACCCGCAGCCAGGTGGAGATCGTGGGCGGTGGCTGGTGCGAGCCGGTGCTCGCGTCGCTGCCGGAGCGTGACCGGGTCGGCCAGCTGCGACGCATGGCCCAGGAGCTCGCGGACCTGTTCGGCGAGCGGCCCCGTGGTGCGTGGCTCGCGGAGCGGGTGTGGGAGCCGGACGTGCCCACCTCGCTCCACGACGCGGGCTATGCCTGGACGATCGTGGACGACGCCCACTTCCGCTCTGCGGCGATCGCGGACGACGCGATGTGGGGCCCCTACTCCACCGATGACCAGGGTCGCCGGATCTCCGTGTTCGGGACCGAGCAGGGGCTCCGGTATCGGATCCCGTTCGGGACCGTGGAGTCGGTCATCGACCACCTGCGCGCGAACGCCACCGAGGACGGCGCGCGGCTGGGTGTCATGGGTGATGACGGTGAGAAGTTCGGCGCGTGGCCCACGACCTGGGACCACTGCTGGGGTCCGAACGAGCGCTGGGTCGACCGATTCTTCGATGCGCTCGAGGCGAACGCGGACTGGCTGACCACGACCACCCCGTCCGCCTGGCTGGAGCACGAGGCACCCATCGGGCGCATCTATCTGCCGACCGGCTCCTATGCGGAGATGGGCGAATGGTCGCTGCCGCCGGACGAGGGTGCACGGTACTCGGAGATCCTCCATGCGGACGTGGCCGAGGGCCGACCCGAGGTGCGCTGGATGCGGGGCGGCTTCTGGCGCAACTTCCAGGTGAAGTACCGCGAGATCAACGACCTCCACAAGCAGATGCTCCGGACATCCGCGGCGGTGGATGCGCTGCCGGAGGGCGAGGTGCGCGACCGCGCGCTCGATCACCTGTACCGGGGCCAATCGAACGACTGCTACTGGCACGGCGTGTTCGGGGGCATCTATCTGTCCCACATGCGGCTCGCGACCCAGGAGCACCTCATCGCCGCCCAGGACCTGGCCGATGGGCTCGGCCGGGAGCAGGGTCTGCCCGTCGATGGCATCCGCTCGGTCGATACGGACCTGGACGGTGTGGCCGAGCTGGTGGTGACCAGCCCTGGCCAGGTGGTGGTCATCAAGCCGTCGGAGGGCGCCGGCATCGGCACCTGGGACATCCGACCCGTCCGCCACGCGCTCGCATCGGTGCTCCGACGACGACCCGAGGCCTATCACGCCAAGCTCCGCGCGCTGGGCTCCGGGGAGGCGCTCGCCGGTGACGGCGCGGCGTCCATCCATGACATCGTCCGTGTGCGCGAGCCCGGTCTCGCCGAACGGCTCCACTACGACACCCACGAACGACGATCCGGGCTGGTCCATCTCCTGGCGCCCGACACGACCCCCGAGGCGTTCGCGGCAGCGACCACCGATGAGCTGGGCGACTTCGTGTCCGGCGCCTTCACGACCCTCGAGGCGAACGCCGACGAGGTGGCCCTGGAGCGGCTGGGCAGCGTCCGCAGCGGCGACACGCGGGTGCCGGTCCGCGTCACCAAGCGGTTCCGGTCTTACGGGGAGCGACGGACCCCTGCCATCGGGCTGGAGGTCACGGTCGCCAACGAAGGCGAGACGCCCATCGAGGCGCGGCTCGCCCTCGGCTGGTCGCTCAACCTGCTAGGGGGTGGCGGCAACCCCGCCGCGTGGTGGGATCTCGGAGAGCGGCGCGTCGCCTTCGACACGTCCGGGGAGCTGCCGGGCGCCATGCGCATCGCCTGCGGCAATGACACCGTGGGCGTCGCGATCACGGCCACGACGGCCGACCCGGCCGACATCTGGTGGGCGTCGGTGGACACCGTGTCGATCTCGGAGGACGGCTTCGAACGCACCCACCAGGGGAGCGGCCTCACCTTCACCTGGCCGCTGCGGCTCGCCCCGCGCGAGGGCTGGACGGTGTCGGTCCGCCTTGCCGCCACCTGCACCACCGACCGAGCAGTCGAGCGCGACTGACCGGGCGCGGGCGGGCCCGCGACCACGAGCATCCGCCTGACCCTTCCGTGGCAGCGCGCGGATCGGTAGCATGTGCGGAACGACTCGGTGTCGCGTACGGGATCCGTCCAGCAGGCCCTCGTGGCCGGCAGATGCAGGGATCCGCGACGACACCGTCGGGATGAGGAGTGGGCCCCATGGCGACCGTGACGTTCGACCACGTCTGGAAGAAGTACGGCGAGGTCGTTGCCGTCAACGACCTCAACCTGGAGATCCAGGACGGGGAGTTCATGGTCCTGGTCGGACCGTCCGGCTGCGGCAAGACGACCTCGCTGCGCATGATCGCGGGCCTCGAGGAGATCACCCAGGGCGACCTGCGCATCGGCGACCGCGTGGTCAACAACGTGCCACCCAAGGACCGGGACATCGCGATGGTGTTCCAGAGCTACGCGCTCTATCCGCACATGACGGTGCGGGACAACCTCGCGTTCGGCCTCAAGCTGCGCAAGACACCCAAGGACGAGATCGAGCGGCGGGTCAAGGAGGCGGCAGGCATGCTGTCGCTGGACAACCTGCTCAACCGCAAGCCGCGCGAGCTGTCCGGCGGTCAGCGGCAGCGCGTGGCGCTCGGGCGCGCCATCGTTCGCGAGCCGGCCGTGTTCCTGATGGACGAGCCACTCTCCAACCTCGACGCCAAGCTGCGTGTCGAGACGCGCGCCAACATCGCGCGGCTCCACCAGCGGCTCAAGGTCACCACGGTCTACGTGACCCACGACCAGGTGGAGGCCATGACCATGGGCCAGCGCATCGCGGTCATGAGCGAGGCCCGACTCCAGCAGGTGGGCACCCCCCAGTCCCTCTATGACCACCCCATCAACCGGTTCGTGGCCGGCTTCATCGGCTCGCCGTCGATGAACTTCCTGCCCGTGACCGTCGCGGGCGAGGGCGATTCGTTCTCGCTCAAGGCGGACGGCCTCGATGTGCCCCTGCCCGCCGACTTCCGGGGCCAGGTCGCCAACGGCCAGGCGATCATGGGCATCCGCCCCGAGCACCTGGATCTCCAGGCGACCGGTCCGGCAGGCACCCTGCAGGGCAACGCGGACGTCGTGGAGTACCTCGGCAACGAGGAGCTCATCCACGTGAGCGCCGGCGGCAACGATGTCGTGGCCGTCGTCGACAGCGCCTACCGGGTCAAGCCGGGTGACGTGCTCAGCCTCAAGGTGCCGCTCGACAAGATCCACCTGTTCGACGCGGAGACCGGCCTGTCGCTCCACCGCAAGGTGCAGGAGGTCGTCGCGGCCACGGGTGCGGCGCCGGTCGCGCTCGAGGGCGCCGCAGCGGTCTGACCGCGAACCGGGTCCACATCACCGCGCCATCGGACGGACTCCGGAACAGCGTCGAGGGCATGACGGTCACCAGCGAGCCGGGGACGCTGTACCCACCCATCGAGCCCTACGCCAGCGGCACGCTGGACGTGGGCGACGGTCATCTCCTGGCCTGGGAGCGGTGCGGTACGCCCGGCGCCAAGCCGGCCGTGTTCCTGCATGGTGGTCCGGGAGCCGCGACCTCGCCGGCGCATCGGCGTCTGTTCGACCCGACGCGCTATGACGTGCTCCTGTTCGACCAGCGAGGCTGCGGACGCTCGACCCCGCACGCCAGCCTGGAGGCCAACACCACCTGGCACCTGGTCGAGGACATCGAGCGGCTGCGTCGGATGCTGGGCGTCGAGCGCTGGCTGGTGTTCGGCGGCTCGTGGG
>CAZYTQ010000080.1:0-15661 GCA_964650135.1 uncultured Anaerolineaceae bacterium
GACCGGGACATCCACGCCCAGGAGGTGCTCGGCCGGCTGCGTGTCGAGCTCGCGGGCCGTCTCCAGCTGGCGGACCCGAACGTGCTCGCCTATGTCTGGGTCCACCAGTTCCCGATGTACCAGTGGGACGCCGACGCCCGACGCTGGGACGCGACCCACAACCCCTTCAGCGGCGTGATGCCGGAGGACCTCCCGCTGCTCGAGACCTCGCACGGGGATACCGCACACGCCGACCCCGGCGATCCCGCGGGTCGCGCCCGGGCGCTCCAGTACGACCTCGCGCTCAACGGCTGGGAGCTGGGCGGTGGCTCCATCCGGTTCCACACGCGGGAGCTGCTCGCGCGATCGTTCGCTCTCCAGGGCCACAGTGAAGCGGCCATGCTGGACAAGTTCGGGGGCATCCTGGAGGCGTTCGAGTACGGCGCGCCACCGCATGGCGGCATCGCGCTGGGTGTCGACCGCTGGGCGGCGCTGCTCACGGACCAGACCAACATCCGCGAGGTCATGGCCTTCCCCAAGACCTCGTCCGGGTCCGACCTGATGCTCGCGGCGCCCTCGCCCGCGGAGCCCGGGCAGCTGGAGGAGCTGGGTCTCACCCGTCTGCCGAGGCGCCCCGAGGGCTGAGATAGCATGCTGGTCATGCATCGACTGGCGAGCATCGCGCTCATCATCGTGACGTTGCTGGGTGTGCCGTCCTCGGCGTCGGCCGCACTCCAGGTGACGCTGGCGGTGTCGCCCAGCGGACCGATGGCGGGATCGACGATGGAGATCCTCCTGCGGACCTACGTCCCGATCGGCACCTGGACGGAGCTGGGCTTCGAGCCAACGGAACCGTGGCCGTTCGTGCCCGGACTCGCCTACGTCCTGTGGCCCATGCCCGACCTGCCGTTCGAGGTCGTCGCCGCTCGTGCCGATGGCCACGAGCAGGTGGACGTCGCGATGACCCGCGACTCGGTCGATACCACGCTGTGGCGAGGGACCTTCATCCCGACGACAGCCGGCACATGGGTCGTGGTCGTGGCCGGCTTCCCCGACGATGACCCGGGCGCGCGCGTCGCGTTCCAGGTCCGATCCTCGGTGGCGGGGTCCGTCGACGCATCGACCGACCCGTGATGGGCCGTGCGTCCGTCGAGACGATGGTGGGCCCGGGCGCGCGGCTGGCCTGACGCGGTCCGCCAGACGTGCTACACAGGTGCTACGATGTCGGGCATGCGCACGATCAGCCAGCGAGAGCTTCGCAACGACTCCGGCGCGGTGATGCGCGAAGTCCAGCAGGGGGCCACGTTCCGGGTGACGAGCCGGGGCGCCCCCATCGCCACGCTTGCTCCACTCGCCACCGCCACGCTCGATGAGCTGATCGTGCGCGAGGGGACCCAGGACATGACGTTCCCGACCGGCGTGGTGGTCCCCGAGCGGACCGACGAGGTGCTCGCCGAGGTCCGGCGCGGCCGGTGATCCTGGTCGACACGTCGGCACTGGCCAAGCTCCTCGTCGAAGAGGACGAGTCCACCAGCCTCCGGTCCATGCTGGCGGCCGCTGCCACGAACGGCGAGACGTTCGTGATCTCCACGCTCGCGGTCACCGAGCTGCGACGCCTCGCGATCCGTCTTGCCATCGATCCGGAACGCACAGACCCGGTGGTCCGACCATTCCACGTCCTCCGCTTGACGGAAGCCGTCCTCCAGCTCGCGGGGCGGCTGCCGTACCGGCACCTTGGCACGCTCGACGCACTGCACCTCGCGACCGCGATCGCCGCCGAGGCGCGTGGAGTGGTGACCTATGACCACCGCCAGGCCGAGGCCGTGCGCGGCGAGGGCCTCCAGGCGCTTCGTCCAAGCCTCTGACCGCCCGCGTCGAGTCGCAGCCAGCTGCGACCCCCGGTCCTCGCCGGACCAGGCCGACCTGAACGCGACGCATCGGCGGCGTCCCTCAATGCAGGATCTGGGCCAGGAAGCGCTTGGTCCGCTCGTGCTCGGGCGCCTGGAAGATGCGCGCGGGCGGCCCCTGCTCCACGATCACGCCGTCGTCCATGAACACCATCCGATCCGCGACATGCCGCGCGAAGCCCATCTCATGGGTCACGCAGATCATGGTCATGCCCGTGCCCGCCAGCTCCTGCATCACGTCGAGGACCTCCGAGATCATCTCGGGGTCGAGCGCCGAGGTGGGCTCGTCGAACAGCATCACGCGTGGCTGCATGGCAAGCGCCCGTGCGATGGCCACGCGCTGCTGCTGCCCGCCCGAGAGCTGGAGCGGGTACTTGGCGGCCTGCTCGGGGATACCCACGCGCTCGAGCAGACGCTGTGCCTCCGCGCGCGCCTGCTCGCGGGACCAGTGACGCACCCGGATCGGCCCCAGGGTGATGTTGTCGATGACCGTGAGGTGCGGGAACAGGTTGAACTGCTGGAACACCATGCCCACCTCGCGCCGGACGGCAGCGATGTTGCGGACATCGGTGGTCAGCTCGATGCCGTCGATGACGATGCGGCCGCGCTGGTGTTCCTCCAGCCGATTGAGGGTCCGGATGAAGGTCGACTTGCCGGAGCCGGATGGCCCGGCGATGACGACCACCTCGCCCTGGCGAACGGTGAGGTCGATGCCTCGCAGCACATGCAGGTCGCCGTACCACTTGTGGACGCCCTCGCAGTCGATGATGACCGGGGCGTCCGCGAGGTCAGGACGGGGCTGGTCGGCGACCGGGATATCGGTCGTCAAGGGACCCGGGTCATCGATCGCCGGCTGTCCAGGAGCCGGCGACGGTGCTGGATCGATGGTGTCGGTCAAGACGGCCTCCTCATCGGCGACCCACGCCCAGCGCCGCCTCCAGGCGATAGCTGGCGTGGGCCAGGCTGTAGCTGAGGACGAAGAACACGATCGCGATGAACGCATACACCTCGAACGACGCACCCAGCCACTCGGGTTGGGCGAGCACGGCCCGCCCGATGCCCAGGATCTCCAGGAGACTCACGATGACCACCAGGGTGGTGTCCTTGAGCAAGCTGATGAACAGTCCGACGTTCGACGGGATGGTCATCCGGAGGGCTTGGGGCAGCACGATGAAGCGATCGACCTGGACCGAGGACAGACCGATGGCCTGGGCAGCCTCCACCTGGCCGCGCGGGACGGCCTGGAGGCCGCCGCGCACATTCTCGGCGAGATAGGCCGCGGTGAACAGGGTCATGCCGCCCATGGCGCGCACCACCTGGTCGATGCGCAGGTCCCCGGGCAGGAACAGCGGCAGCAGGATGGATGACAGGTACAGGATGGTCACCAGCGGGACGCCCCGCACGACCTCGATGAACGCCGTCGAGAGGAGTCGGATGGCGGGGAGACGGCTCCGGCGACCGAGGGCGAGCGCCACGCCCACGGGGAAGGACAGCACGATGGACACCGCAGCCAGCATGAAGGTCAGCAACAGACCGCCCCACGCGTCCGGCCGGACCACCGGCAGGCCGCCACCACCATGGAGCAGGACGAGGGTGGCCACCAGGCTGACGACCCAGCCGACGGTCAGCACGCGACCGGAGAGCGGCCGCCGGCCGGTGATGAGCTGGACGATGAGCGTGAGCGCGGCGTTGCCGGCGATCGCGACAGCGACCATCGGGCCCATGGGCGACAGGAGCGCGAGCAGCGCCACCGTGAGCTGACCCGCGATGAGCCAGACCGCGATGGTCCGCGAGTAGCCGCCGCGGCTGCCCGCCTGCGCACCCGCCACGACCGACACCACCGTCAGCGAGAGCCACACGCGCCACGCTTCGTCCGCTGGATAGAGACCGATCAGGAACAGCCGCAGGTTCTGGGTGATGACACCCCAGCGGGCCGAGAGGAGCGCCCAGCCGAGCAGCTGCACCACGAGCACCACGACGATCGCCAGCAGCACCACCGTGACGATCGAGTCGCGCCACGTCCGGAACAGGTTGTGGCGCAGCCAACCGATGACGCCCCGATCCCCGGCTGGCGGCGGCAACCGCGGTGCGTCGAGCGGGTCCATCCGATCGGGGACGAGGGCGGTGGTCATCGCGGCATCCTGGTCAGCGTTCCCTGATCCGGACGGTCCGGTTGTAGATGTTCATGACCACCGACGTGAGGAGGCTCATCACCAGATAGATGAGCATCACCAGGGCGAGGATCGCGACCGGCTGGCCGGTCTGGTTGGCCACGGTCGTGGAGACGTTGAACAGGTCCGGGTACCCGATGGCGATGGCCAGGCTGGAGTTCTTGGCGAGGTTCAGGTACTGGCTGGTGAGCGGTGGCACGATCACCCGCAACGCTTGGGGCAGGACCACCAGCAGGAGCACCTGGCCATCGCGCAACCCGATCGCCCGGGCGGCCTCGCGCTGGCCGTTGGGCACGGCCTGGATGCCGCCCCGGACCACCTCCGCGATGAAGGCTGCCGTGTACAGCACGAGTCCCAGCAGCAGGGCGCAGAACGCGGCCGACAGCGTCACGCCACCGGTGATGTTGAAGCGGCCGGCGACCGGCTCCTCCAAGGCGATGGGCGACGTGGGTGCCAGCAGCCAGGCGACGAGCGGCACGCCCACCAGGATGACGCTGCCCACGAGGCCCGCGTGTGGGATGGGACGACCGGCGGCGGCGCGGCGCGATGCGACGACCCACACGCCCACCGCCAGGATGCAGCCCACGACGAGCGCCACCAGCACCGACCCCGTGGTGTCGGTGACCGCGGGGCGCGGCAGGAAGATGCCTCGCTGGTTGACGTAGACCGGCCCCGCCAGCGTGATGCTGTCACGCACCGGGGGAAGCTGGAGGAAGACCGCGAAGTACAGGATGAACAGCTGCACCAGGAGCGGCGTGTTGCGGAACAGCTCCACGTACGCGAATGCGATCCGCGCGATCAGCCAGTTGCTCGACAGGCGCGCGACGCCGACGACGAGGCCCAGGAGCGTGGCGAGGATGATGCCCAGCACGGACACCAGGAGCGTGTTGAGAAGGCCGACCAGGAGCGCATGGCCGTAGCTGTCACGGGGTGAGTAGTCGATGACATGCTCGCCGATCTCGAAGCCGGCGGTCGACCGGAGCAGTCCCAGGTCGAAGGAGAGCCGGCGCTCGGCCATCTCGGCGAACAGGTTGGCGAGTAGGCCGCCCAGGACCAGGAGGACGCCACCGACGACGATGACCTGGAGGGCGACCGCGCGGACGCGGGTATCGCGCCATGGCGGGACCGCCGGACCCGCGCCGCGGCCCGACATGCCGGTCATCCAGGGTCTCGCCGTCTCAGGGGCGGAAGACGAGCGCGCCGGGAAGGGCAGTGCCCTTCCCGGCGCGCATCCGATCGCGGGATCGCGGCGATCAGCGGTACGGCATGGCGTACAGCAGGCCGCCGTCCGTCCAGAGCGCGTTGATGTTGCGCTCGAGAGCGAGCGGGGTGGCGGGTCCGATGTTGCGGTCGAAGATCTCGCCGTAGTTGCCGACGGCCGTGATGGCCTTCAGCGCCCAGTCGTCGGACAGGGCGAGATAGCTGCCCAGGCCGCCCTCCGTGCCCAGCAGTCGCAGGACGACCGGGTCGGTGCTGCTGGTCGCCAGGTCCGCCGCGTTGGCCGACGTGATGCCGGACTCCTCGGCCTGGATGATCCCGAACACGACCCACTTGACGACGTTGAACCACTGGTCATCGCCCAGTGGCACCACCGGTCCGAGCGGCTCCTTGGACAGGACGTCCGGCAGGATCACGTGGGCCGACGGATCGGCCATCGCCGAGCGGCGCGACGCGAGCTGCGAGGCATCGCTGGTCACCGCGTCGCAGGCGCCCTGCTCGTATGCCTGGTAGGTGGGATCGATGTCCTGGAACACCTGGGGCGTGAACTCGACCCCCAGGGTCCGGAAGTGGTCCGTCAGGTTGAGCTCGGTGGTCGTACCGGACTGGACGCAGATCGTCGCGCCTGCCAAGCCGGCGGAATCGGTGACCCCGAGCGTCGCCGGCACCATGATCGCCTGGCCGTCGAAGAACGTGGTCGGTGCGAACAGGCCCCACGAGGTATCGCGTGTGGCGGTCCAGGTGGTGTTCCGGATGAGGACGTCCACCTCGCCGGTCTGGAGCGCCGGGCCACGCTGGGCTGCCGAGAGGGCGCGGTACTCCACCTTGTCCGCGTCACCCAGCACCGCGGCGGCGATCGCCCGGCAGAAGTCGACGTCGAAGCCGCTATACGACCCGGTCGACTCGTCGAGCTGGCTGAACCCCGGCAGGGCGCCGTTGATGCCGCACACCAGCGAGCCGCGCTGCTGGACGGCCGCGAGCGTGCCGCTGGGCGCCGGTGGTGGGGTGGGCGATGCATCCTGCGCCATCACGACGCTCCCGGAGAGCATCACCGCTGCCATGGCGACACCGATGGGCAACATGTTCCTGCGCATGGACACCTCCTCCACTCCCGCCGGTGCGCTCCTCCATGGGTCCATCCACGCCCCCGCGGGATGGACCGCCCCGTGCGACCGGTCTCGTTGGTCGGCCCAATGTAGCAACCACATGCAAGCGCCCCGCGGGCCAGGTCCCGGGATTCAGGCGCTGGGTGGTGCCGCCCGATCCTGGTCGTCCGGCGCGGGCCCTGGCACGATCGGGGTCGTCTCGACGGGTGACCGCACGACCGGCATCGCGACGGTCGGCGCCTCGTCGAGCGGGAGCGGCATGGGCAACGCCTCGGTGGGGATCTCGTCCACCGGCCGAACGACATGCACGCCCTCGGTGGGCGTCTCGTCCGCGGGTGTCGCGCTGCGGCGCGTCCCGACCGGCCTCGCCTGGCCGCCCGGGGCCTCGGCCGCGACGGGGGCGTCGGCGCGCAGGGCAGGGCCGTCGGCCGTCGCCGGGGGCTCGGCGGCCGCCAGCGCGACGATCAGCTCATCGAGCGTCGGGCCAGCGGCCGAGGACATGCCGTGATCGGATGGCATTCCCGCCGCCGACGCGCTGATCGGCGCTCCACTGGGCTCGCCGGACGTCCCGCCGGTGCCGCTCCGCGCGGGGAGCGGCACCCTCGGCAGGTGTGGTCGCGGCAATGGCGTGAGCCGCTCGTCCACCACGCGTTGCACGGGTGGCGAGAACCGGGCGGGCGTCGCGCGGGTATCGGGAACGCCTCGTCTGGGCCGGCTGGGGCCGGCCTTCCAGTGCTCGCTGCGTGGTCCGGGCAGGAACACCCCCGCGGCGATCCCCAGCACGGCGCACGAGGACGCGATGATCCCGGCGAGCGGGTCGATGCGTGGCAGGCCGGGATCGGCCAGGGAGAGGATCCAGAGGGCGCCCGTCAACGTCGCCGTGGCCACCCCGAGCGCCACCATGGGAACGCTCGAGTACCCCGCCAGCCAGAGACCCCAGGCCACCAGCACCGCCAGCCCCAGCACGGCCAGCAGCCCTGGCACGGGCAGACCCATCGACCGGGCGTCCGCACCCAGCGAGTGCGCCAGCGCCAGCAGGATGCCCGCGAGCAGTGCCTGGGAGATGGTCACCAGCAGCTCGAGCGCGACGACGTCGAGCGGCCGCTCCACGAGCCGATGGCGACGTGGGGTCTCCCGGGGCGTCAGCATGCGGCTCCTCCGTGGCGGATGCCCGCAGGGTACCCCGGATGCGGGAGGCGCTGGTCTCCGCGGCCGGATGGTCCGTCACCCGCCGACCACATCTCGGCGGCCCGTGCCCATCTGTGCGACCATCGGGACTCCCCATGACGACCCCCAGCACCACCGTGCCCCCCGCCACCCCCGACGCATCGTCCACCCCCCACGCACCGCTGGCGATCCGTGACGACCTCCGCGACGTCGCCATCGTCGCGCACGTCGACCATGGCAAGACGACGCTCGTGGACGCGATGCTCCGCCAGGGCGGTGCCTTCCAGGCCCACCAGGTGATCGCGGACAGGGTCATGGACTCCATGGACCTCGAGCGCGAGAAGGGCATCACCATCCTCGCCAAGCAGACGGGCATCCAGTACGGCGGCATCCGCCTGAACATCGTGGACACGCCCGGTCACGCCGACTTCGGCGGCGAGGTGGAGCGCTCGCTCCTGATGGTCGACTCGGTGCTGCTGCTGGTGGATGCGGCGGAGGGGCCGCTGCCCCAGACCCGCTACGTGCTCCAGAAGGCGATGGCCCAGCGGCTGCCCGTGGTGGTCGCCATCAACAAGATCGACCGGCAGGATGCGCGACCAGCGGAGGTCGTCGACCAGGTCTACGAGCTGTTCCTGGACCTGGGCGCGGACGAGCACCAGATCGAGTTCCCCATCGTCTACACGAACGCCCGGGCGGGCACCGCCACCCTGGACCTGGGGACACCGGGCACCGACCTGCGGCCACTGCTCGACCTGCTCGTGCAGCACACGCCCGCGCCGACCCACGAGCCGGGTCATCCGCTCCAGCTGCTGGTCACCAACCTCGCGGCCAACGACTACATGGGCCGCATGGCGGTCGGCCGCATCCGGAACGGGACCCTGCGCATGGGCGGTCGCGTGAGCGTCGTGCGCGTGGAGGAGGCGTCGACCGATGGCTCCATCGAGCCGGGCCGCACGGTCACCCTCGGCGGCAGCGTGACCGCGCTGACCACGGCGCGGGGCATCGAGCGTCAGGACATCACGGAGGCCGGGCCGGGCGAGATCGTGTGGGTCGCGGGCCTGCCGGATGTGACCATCGGCGACACGATCACCGATCCCGCCGACCCACGACCGCTGCCACGTCTCCAGGTGGACGAGCCCACGCTGTCGATGACGTTCGGCGTCAACACCTCGCCGCTGTCAGGTCGGGAGGGCAGGCTGCTCACCTCGCGTCAGATCAGGGCACGGCTGGAGCGCGAGGTCCTCGGCAACGTGTCCATCGAGGTGCGGCCGACAGCCTCACCGGAGACGTTCGAGGTGCGCGGACGGGGCGAGCTCCAGCTCGCGGTGCTCATCGAGCAGATGCGGCGCGAGGGCTTCGAGCTCCAGGTCTCGCGCCCGGAGGTGCTGCTGCGCGAGGTCGCGGGCAAGGTCCAGGAGCCCTACGAGCGCATCACCGTCGACATCCCGCCCGAGTTCATGGGCATGGTCACCAGCTCGCTCGCGGCGCGCAAGGCGCGCACGGAGCAGATGACCTCCGATGCCGATGGCCGGATCCGCATCGAGGCGGTCATCCCCACGCGAGGGCTGGTCGGCTATCGCGGCGAGTTCCTGACCGAGACACGGGGCACCGGGCTGCTGCACCAGATCGGCGAGGGATACGGCCCGTGGGCGGGCGAGGTCACCCACCGCACCAACGGGGTGCTCGTGAGCGACCGCACCGGCACCTCCAACGCCTACGGCCTGTTCAACCTCCAGGAGCGCGCCACCATGTACATCGGCTCCGGTGTCGATGTCTACGAGGGCATGATCGTGGGGCTCAACTCCAGGTCGGGGGACATGGACGTCAACCCGACCAAGGAGAAGAAGCTCACCAACATCCGGACCCACAGCCACGACGACGCGCTCAAGCTGGTGCCACCGCCGCCGCTCACGCTCGAGTCGGCGATCGAGGCGATCGCCGCGGACGAGCTGGTCGAGGTCACCCCGCTGAGCATCCGGCTGCGCAAGCGGCTCCTGTCACTGCACGACCGGCGCCGCGAGCGTGGTCGCGACGCTGACCTGCGGCGGGCGGAGCCAGCCGGCTAGTCCGCCGGTCGTGGTCGGGTCGCCGGCCGGGTCCGTCCCCGGCCTCGGTGTAGGATCGGCCCGATGACCATCTACCTCGATCACGCCGCCACGTCGCCCATGCGGTCCGAGGTCCTCGACGCGATGCTGCCGCTGCTTCGGCGCGGGCCCGGCAACCCCTCGTCGCCGCATGCCGCCGGTCGGGCGGCACGGCTGGCGCTCGACGAGGCACGCGAGTCGGTCGCGGCCTCGCTGCATGCCGACCCCCGCGAGGTGGTGTTCACCAGCGGCGGCACGGAGGCGATCAACCTCGCCATCAAGGGTGCGGCGTGGGCCGGGAAGGCCATGGGCAACCGGATCGTCACCACCGCGGTCGAGCATCGGGCGGTCCTTGACACCTGCGCCCACCTCGAGAAGTTCGGCTTCGAGGTCACGCGGCTCCCCGTGGACCGGTACGCCCGCGTCGATCCCGACGCGCTGGACGCCGAACTGGACGATCGGGTCTGCCTCGTCTCGCTCATGCTCGCCAACAACGAGGTGGGGACCGTCATCGACCTGGCCCCGCTCGTGGCTCGCATCCGGGCCGTGACGCGGGCGCCCATCCACCTCGATGCCGTCCAGGCGGCTCCGTCGATGGCCATCGATGTCCGAGAGCTGGGTGTCGACCTGATCTCGGTCGCTGGGCACAAGCTGGAGGGACCGGCGGGCACGGGCGCCCTGTGGCTCCGGCGTGGCACGCCCATCCTGCCCCAGCTGCATGGCGGGAGCCAGGAGCGACATCGGCGTGCGGGCACGGAGGATGTCGCGGGAGCGGTCGGCCTGGCCACCGCATGGGCGCTCGCCGAGCAGGAGCGGACGGCTACGAGGGAGCATCTGCGGCGGCTGCGGGACCGGCTGCTCGAGCACCTCGTGGCGCTGGGCGACGTGGAACCCACGGGTCATCCGCGTGATCGTCTGGCGGGCATCGTGTCGGTGCTCGTCGGGGGCCTTGACGGGGCGTCACTGGTCCATGCGCTCGACCTCGAAGGGGTATGCGCCTCGACCGGCTCGGCCTGCACCACCGGGTCGACGGAGCCGTCCCATGTGCTGCTCGCGATGGGCGTCCCTGCCGATGAGGCACGTGGCGCCCTGCGTCTGAGCCTCGGCCGGACGACCACGGACGCGGATCTCGACTCGGCGATCGGCATCATCAGCCGGGTCGTGGCCCGCCAGCGTGCGCATGGGGGACGTGACCTGGTGGCTGTCCCCGTGACGGCCGACGCATGACGGAGCGGGTGCTCGTGGCGATGTCCGGCGGCGTCGATTCCTCGGTGGCCGCGGCGCTGCTGGTGCGCTCGGATGTCGACGTGGTCGGGGTCTGGATGCGCCTCCATGACGGCGCGGACAGCTTCTCGGATGTCCGGCGGTCGTGCTGCTCGGCGGACGCCGCGGACGACGCACGCCGGGTCGCCAGCCAGCTGGGGATCCCGTTCTACGTGCTCGACCTGGAACGGGAGTTCGAGGCGGGCGTCATGCGCCCGTTCGCGGACGCCTATCTCGAGGGTCGCACCCCGAGCCCCTGTATCGACTGCAACAGCACCGTCAAGTTCGGGGCGCTGCTCGGACGAGCACGAGGTCTGTATGGCGCCACCTCCGTCGCGACCGGGCACTACGCCCGGGTGCGTCATGTCCCGGATGCCACCCGGCCTGACGGCATGCGCCACGAGCTCCTCTCGGGTGCCGATCCGGACAAGGACCAGGGCTACTTCCTGTATGGCCTCACCCGTGGGCAGCTGGCCCACAGCAGGTTCCCGCTGGGTGACCTGACCAAGCCCGAGGTGCGCGCCATCGCCACCGACCTGGGCCTTGTCACGGCGGCCAAGCCCGAGAGCCAGGAGCTGTGCTTCGTCCCGGGCGGTGACATCGGTGGTGCGCTCCGGCAACGAGCCGGCTGGAGGCCGGCCGCGGGCCGGGTCATCGACGCGGATGGTCGTGAGGCGGGCAGCCACCCCGGTGCGGCGGCGTTCACGGTGGGTCAGCGAGGTGGCGTCGCGGTGGCCCTCGGTGAGCGCCAGTACGTGCAGCGCATCGATGTCCGAGCCAATGTCATCCAGCTGGGGCGTCGCGCGGACCTGGAACGCCGCACCTTCCCCATCACCGGCCTGTCGCTCGTCGACCGGCCGCTGCCGGATGCGCCGTTTCGGGCGCTCGTGCGGGTCCGGCATCGGGGCACGCTCACGGGCGGCTGGGTCACACCCGGCGATGCACGCCGAGACGGCGCGGACCAGTGGCACGTCGAGCTGGATCGGCCGGTGTGGGCGCCTGCACCCGGCCAGGCGGCCGTGCTGCACGACCCCGACGAGCCGCCGCACATCCTGGGCGGCGGGCGCATCGTCGAGTCCGCGTGGAGGGACTGATCCCGCAGGTCGGACCGGCGCTCGCGCTGAGCGTGCTCGTCGGGCTGTTCCAGGCCTGCCTGTACCTCGCGATCCGCGCACGCGCCGGGATCCATCTGCTGGTGTTGGTGCCGGTCTCGATCGCGGGTGCCTACGTGGGCCAGGCCGTCGGGTCGCGGGTCGGGGACCCCCTGCCCGTGGGTGACTTCGGGCTGGCGTGGGCGTCGATCCTGTCGTGGGTGGGCATCCTGGCCGTGGCGGGGATCGCGGCCATCCGACCGGATCCCGGCCGGGACGATGACGTCGCGACCGGGCCGCCTGCTCCGTCCTGACGTGCGGCGCCCCCGGCGAGGGTGGTGCGCTACGGTTGCGGGATGCAGGAACAGACCCTCTGGCTGGTCGTCGCCATCGCGGTGGTGGTCATCGCCCTGTCCGTGGCTGCCGCCGCATGGGCGCTGGTGCGTCTGGCGCGTGCCGCCGAGCACGCCACGACCGAGACGCGAGCGCTCATCGGGGTGCTCCAGCAGGAGCTGCCCGAGACCCTCGCGGTCCTCCAGCGGACCTCGGACAGCCTGGACCAGCTGGCAGGGGAGTCGGCCGCTCGTCTCGTGACGATGGACGCGCTCGCCAACGAGGCGACGCTCACGATGGCGTCGGTACGGGATCTTTCGGGCTCGGTCCACGAGATCGTTCGCGGGCCTGCCGACACCGTGACGGGCGTCAAGCGCTCTGCGCGCATGGTCGGCGATGGCATCGCCTCGGGTGCCGACCGGCTACGCCGCGTCATCACGGGTGACCAGGTCGATCCCGAGGGCTGACGTCCGGGTGGGGGAGGCCAGGGCCGCCCGTCGCGGGGACCCGCGGCTCCGGGCGCGGCAGGGCGGGATGATCGTCAGGTCATCCGGACGCCGACCTCGAAGGTGGCCGCGTACCCCTCGTCACCCGGTGTGACGGTCAACACCGTCATACCGCCGCTCTGCCGGAAGATGCCGTCCTCCCCGTTGCGTCGGTCTCGCTCACCCTTCGCGGCATAGGGCGGCGTGGTGAAGACCTGGTCGCTGAGCGCGTCGTCGAAGAACAGCTGTGATGTGAAGACGGTGCCGGTCGACTGGTCCGGGTCCGTCCGGATCTTGAAGTGGATGTGCACCGCGCGGCCGGAGTACCAGCCGGGATAGATGGTCGTGAACGCGGCGGCGCCCGTGGCGTCCGTGAGCTGGTAGCCGCGCAGGAAGTCCTGGCCCTCGGTCGTGAAGCCTCGGTCGGCCACGTCGGAGTACGTCCCCGCCGCGTCGCAATGCCAGACATCCACCATCGCACCCTCGAACGGCGTGCAGGCGGTGCCATCGATGCGGGTGACGAGCCACGCGAGGTCGAGACGTGCACCCTCCACGGGCGTGCCGGCGGCGCTGTCCGCACGGATGTCCGACCGCTCGAGCCGCTCGTCCACGAAGTAGGGCCCCTCGGTCAGCTCGGGCACCACGATGCACGAGGGCAGGGCCGAGGCGAGCGGGCTGGCTGGCTGGGCGAGCACACCGGGCGCGATCGCTGCGGTGGCGAGGGCCGCGCTCGCGCCACCGACGAGCGCCAGGACCTCGCGCCGGCTGAGCACCCGGCCGACGGGCCGGTCGTCGTCATCGGGGTCGAAGGACGTGAGGGGTCGGTCGGTCGCCTGCGTGGCTGTCAATGTCTCCACCTCCAAGTTCGGTCGGTGCCCACAGCGTCAGGCGGGTGGCTGAGATCATCCTGAGGCATCCGTGGATCGCCTCCCACGGCGCGCCAGGTCGACGGTGCCCACGATGTCGGCACCCCTTCGTGGTCGGCCGCTCCCTCGCATGCGGCATCCAGCCGGGCCGCCCCGTCGTGTTCGCTACACTCGCAGCCATGTGTGCCACCGAGGCCCGGGTGACGAGGGACGCCCGGATCGTGCCGCTGCCCGCCGACGAGGTCCGGCGGCGCTTCCTCGCGTTCTTCGAGGGGCGCGGTCACACCGTGGTGCCCAGTGCGAGCCTGGTGCCGGCCGGCGACCGGACGCTGCTGTTCACGAACAGCGGGATGGTCCAGTTCAAGGACGTGTTCCGGGGCGTCGAGACACGCAGCTACACCCGTGCCGTGGATGTGCAACGCTGCCTTCGGGTGGCCGGCAAGCACAACGACTTCGAGGAGGTCGGCCGGACCACGCGTCACCAGACGCTCTTCGAGATGCTGGGCAACTGGAGCTTCGGGGACTACTTCAAGCGGGAGGCCATCCACTGGGCGTGGCAGTTCCTGACCCAGGAGCTGGGCATCCCGGCGGAGCGACTCGCAGCGACCACCTACACCCACGACCAGGTGGCGTGGGACATCTGGGCCAACGAGATCGGGCTGCCGCCGGAGCGGATGGCGCGCTGGGGCGATGTCGACGCCGGCGATGACGCCAACTTCTGGCGGATGGCCGATACCGGCCCATGCGGCCCCTGCAGCGAGATCCACTTCGATCGGGGCGCCCACCTCTCGGAGGGCCCCCACTGCATCCCTGACCACAGCGAGCACTGTCCTCGCTGGCTGGAGGTCTGGAACCTGGTGTTCATGGAGTTCGACCAGCGGTCGGAGGGGCGCGTGCCGTTGCCCTTCACCAGCGTCGACACGGGCATGGGCCTGGAGCGCCTGGTCTCGGTCATCCAGGGCGTCGACAGCAACTACGACACGGACCTGTTCACGCCCATCCTGGCGACGATGCGCGAGCTCCTGGGCCACGATATGACGCGCTTCGAGGCGGACCGCTTCAGCTACCAGGTCATCGCGGACCACTCGCGCGCCATCACGTTCCTGCTCGCGGACGGCGTGTCGCCCGCCAACGAGGGCCGGGGATACGTGCTCCGGCGCATCGTTCGACGAGCGGTCCGTCATGGCCGGCTGCTGGGCCGCCGGGAACCGTTCCTGGCCCGGATGGCGACCGTGGTGATGGACCTGATGGGCTCCGCGTACCCCATCCTGCGGGAACGACGCGAGGTGATCCTGGGCGGCATCACCCGCGAGGAGGCGGCCTTCGCACGGACCCTCGATGCGGGCACCGTCCACCTCGAGGAGGCGCTCATCCCCCTCACGAGCGCCGAGCGCGTCGTGGGGCGCCGCGCCGAGACCCTGCCGGATGACGCCCCCGTGCTCGCCGGTGACGTGGCGTTCCGACTCAATGACACGTACGGCTTCCCGGTGGACCTGACCGTGGAGCTGGCCGCGGAGTACGGGGTACGCGTGGATCGAGCCGGCTTCGAGGCATCGCTCGAGGAGCAACGTCATCGCTCGCGCTCGGGTCGCAAGGCGGACCTCGCCAGACAGGCCGAGCTCGGCCAGCTATATGACGACATCGCGCGGGCGACGGGCGAGACCGCCTTCGCGGGCTACGAGACCACGATCGCCGAGGGTCGCGTGGCCGCCATCGTGCGGGATGGCACGAGCTATCAGCAGCTGGAGGCGAAGGCCGAGGCGGAGCTGCGCGTGGAGGCGGGTGCCGCGGCGGAGCTGGTGCTCGACCGGACGCCCTTCTACGCCGAGCGGGGCGGCCAGGTCGGCGACACCGGTGAGATCCGCGATGCGGTCACCGACGAGCTGTTGTTCACCGTCGAGGACACGCAACGGCCGGTGGGGGCGCTCATCGTGCATCGCGGCACGCTCCATGGTCGGGTCGCGGTGGGCCAAGCGGTGCGCGCCGTGGTC